>NZ_JBHWWX010000022.1:0-63739 GCF_042730335.1 Rhodococcus sp. NPDC060084 | reverse complement strand
GCCCCGCCGGCCGCGGATGCGGTGGGCGGGGCTTCGGCGCGTCGAGCGGCGACGTGACCGGGCAGGTCTACCCGGCGGCGCCGATCGACGGCGCGCGGTCGAGGATGTCGCCGAGTGCGGCGGCGCTGGCGTCCGCGCCACCGAGCGTGAAGGCCAACTGGCGCCCCCACAGGAAGTAGCGGTGGATGGGGTAGTCGATGTCGGCACCGATCCCGCCGTGCAGATGCTGAGCCGTCAGGCCGACACGAATGCCGCCGCGCGCCGCCCACCACTTCGCGACGAGCACTGCGGCGTCCGCCTCCTCTTCGCGCCCGGTGTCGATGAGCCACGCGGCGCGGCGCATCGTCAGACGAATGGCCTCGGTGTCGATGTAGGCGTCCGCCGCGCGCACCGCAACGGCCTGGTTCGTCGACAACGGCCGCCCGAACTGCATGCGCTCGGAGGTGTACGCCGCGGTCATGCGCAGCGATTCCTCACACACGCCGAGCTGGAGCGCTGCGATGGCGAGACGGATCCGTCGACGTGTCCACTCGGCGATCTGCGTGCCGTCACCGGGTAGAACGTCTGCGGCCGCGACGACGACATCGTCGAAGCGAAGGGCCGCGTCGGCGGTTTGTCCGGTCACGGACACGGGCGTGACCGTCAGGCCCGGCGCGACGGCGGATGCCACGACGACGGCGACGGACTCGTCGTCGCACCGGACGGGGACCACCACTCCGGCTGCGCCGGGCGCCCAGGGGACGGACGGAATCTCGCCGCTGATCACCAGGTCGTCGCCCTTGCGGATCGCGGTCAGCGCCGCGCTCTCACCGGGGTTGCCGTCGAATGCGCCGGTGAGGACGATCGACCCGTCAACGATCCCGGGGACGTAACGCTCGACCTGTTCGGGTGTGCCGAACCGAGCGAGGGGCAGAGCAGCGCCGGCTACGACGGACCAGACCGGCACCGGCGCGACGCGACGGCCCTGCTGCTGCAGGATCGTCGTCAAACCGAGCATGCCCATGTCCGCGCCTCCGGCGGATTCGGGCAGGGCGAGGCCCAGCAGTCCGGAGTCGGCGAGTGCCTTCCACAGTGTGGCGTCGAAGCCACCCTCGGTCCGTTCCACCTCGACTACCCGTTCGACCGTTGCCAGCGCACCGAAGACCTGCGAGGCAAGGTCCTCGACGGCGATCAGGTCGTCATCGAGCTCGAATTCCATGTCAGCTCCTCGTCTCTGACGGCGTCACGGCCGTTGTCGCTGCCCGCTCCGGCGCTTTGGCTTCGGGGCGCCGACGGGCGCCCAGGGTCATACCGAGTGTCTTGGCTGCCACGATCTCGCGCAGGACCTCGTTGGTGCCGCCACCGAAGGTGTTGTTCTGCGCACGACGGGCGAGCGACTCGACACGGCCCTCGACCACGGCACCGTGGCTGCCCGGACGCAGCAGACCGCGGGCACCGAGCACTTCCTGCAACATGCCGTACGCGGTGACGACGCCTTCGGTGCCGAAGATCTTCGCCGCCGCGGAGTCACCGCCGCCGAGGGTGTTGGCAGCGATATCCGACACCAAGCGCAGGTTCACGAGATCGGCGGCCGACAGCAGTGCGTAGACCTCCGCCAGCGTCTTGCGGACCCACGGGACGTCGAACAGCACACCCGGTCCGACGGGCTCCTGCTTGGCCCACGCGAGTACTTCGTCGTACATCTCGTTGGCGATACCGCCGCGCGCGGCCAGGGCGACCCGCTCGTGGTTGAGCTGGCTGGTGATCAGTGTCCATCCCTGGTTCACTCCGCCGACCACGTTGCTCAGCGGCACCCGGATGTCCTCGTAGTAGGTGACCGCGGTGCTGATGCCGCCGACGGTCTTGATCTCGGTAGCCGAGAACCCCGGGGACGAGGTGGGCACCAGCACGACCGAGATGCCCTTGTGGCGGGGCGCGTCGGGATCGGTACGCACGGCGAGCCAGATCCAGTCCGCGAAGATCGCGGAGCTGGTGAAGAGCTTGGTGCCGTTGATCACGAGTTCGTCGCCGTCGATGCGCGCACGTGTCTGCAGCGCCGCGAGGTCGGTTCCGGCACCGGGTTCGGTGTACCCGATGGCGAATTTCAGCTCGCCGGTGAGGATCTTGGGAAGGAAGTAGTCCTTGTGTTCCTGGCTCCCGTACTTCATCAGGGCCGGTGCCACCGTGTTGAGCGTGACCAGCGAGACCGGGGCGCCCGCGCGGATCGTCTCGTCGTAGAAGACGTAGAGAGCCTCGGGGTCCTCACCGCGTCCGCCGTACTCCTCGGGCCAGCCGAGTCCGAGCCAGCCGTCGCTGCCCATCTGCCGGTAGATCCGGTCGAAGACCGGGCCGCCCTCGGTCTGGTCGACCAGGGCCCTGCGATCCTCGTCGTTGATGATGCGGGCGAAGTACTCCCGCAGTTCGGTGCGTAGCCGCCGTGACTTGTCGGACAGCTCGGGATGCATGTGGTCTCCTGAGAAGTGGTCGGATGGCGTGGGAGCGGCGCGGTTCAGCGATCCGTCGACAGCACGATCGCGCTGTGCGGAACCGGCGAGCCACCCGTGACGAGGACGTTGTTCAGCACCTTGGTGGGCTGGTTGACCGAAGTGCCGCGGATGAGCCGCACGCCTTCGGCGATTCCGTTGACGCCGTGGATGTAGCCTTCGCCGAGCTGCCCTCCGTGGGTGTTGACCGGCAGGCGGCCGTCCACCTCGAGGTTGCCCTCGGCGACGAAGTCCTTGGCCTCGCCGCGACCGCAGAAGCCGTACTCCTCGAGTTGCAGCAGCACCATGGGAGTGAACGCGTCGTACAGGATCGCGGCGTCGATGTCGTCCGGGCCGATACCGGCCTGTGCCCACATCTGCTTGGCGACCAGTTCGACCTCGGGCATCACGTCGATGTCGTCACGGTAGTAACTGCTCATCGAGATCTGCTGCGGGCCGACACCTTGCGCGGCACCGGTGATGACGGCCGGAGGATGCGGCAGTGAGCGTGCGCGTTCGGCGCTCACGATGACCAGTGCCTGGCCCCCGTCGCTCTCCTGACAGCAATCCAGCAGTCGCAGCGGGTCGGCGAGCATCCTCGAGTTCTGGTGGTCGTCGAGGGTGATGGGCCGCTCGTAGAACCACGCCTTCGGGTTGGTGGCGGCGTGCTTGCGCGACAGTACCGAGACGCGACCGAAGTCGGCGCTCGTCGCGCCGTAGCGCTGCATGTACCGGCGCGCCAGGAATGCTTCCTGCTGGGCAGGGGTGAGCAGACCGTACGGATTGATCCAGTTGCGGTATTCCTGATCGGTGCTCGAGTTGTAGGCGAACGGCGGTGGGCCGGAGCCGAATCGATGGCCCGAGCGCTCGTTGAACGCGCGGTAGACCACGACGACCTCGGCGACGCCGGTCGCGACGGCCATCGCGGCCTGCTGGACGGGTGCGCAGGCACCGCCGCCACCGTGGGGGATGCGGCTGAAGAACTTCAGTTCCGGGATGCCGAGCGCGCGGGCCACGGCGATCTCGGGGTTCGTCTCCATGGTGAAGAGTGCGAAGCCGTCGACTTCTTCGACGCCGATCTGCGCATCTGCGAGCGCGGCCACCACGGCCTCGCACGCGAGTTGCCACTCGCTGCGACCGGAGTTCTTCGAGAACTCGGTGGCTCCGATGCCGGCGATCGCGGCAGCTCCGGAAAAGCCCTGCACGGTCATGGAGTCTTCCTCTCGTACGGCTCCACGACGACCTCCGCGGTGACGTGGACGCCCTTGCTGTTGCGGCCCTGCACTTTCACGGTGACGGTGCGGTCCTCGACCGCGACCACCTCGCCGCTCATCTGCAGCGGGTCGCCCGGGAAGGCGGGGACGCCCAGGCGCAGCGAGGCACGGCGTATGCGTGCCCCCGGCCCGGTCCAATCGGTGATGTAGCGGTCGACGAAACCGTTCGTCGCATTGATGCTCATGAAGACATCGGGTGTTCCGCGCCGTTGTGCGGCCCCGGCATCGTGGTGTACGTCCTCGAAGTCCTGCGATGCGATCGCGGTCGCGGCGATGGTGGAGCGGTCGAGGGGCAGTTCGAGCCCGGGAAGGGACTGCCCGACAGCGCATTCGGAGAGATTCACGATGCGTCTCCCACCTTGCGCAGCTGCGGGAGGATCTCACCGTGAGCGTGTTCGGCGAAACCCACCTCGAGTTCCATGCCGAGTTCGAGGCTGTCGTGGTCCACGCCCGCGATGTCGGCCACGATGCGGATGCCTTCGTCGAGGTCGATCAGTCCGACGGCAAGGGGGTATTCGAACGCCGGGTCCTGCGGGTGATGAATGATGGTCCAGCTGTGTAGGGTTCCGCGGCGCGATGATTCGACGGAGTCCCACTCGAACGACCGGCACACGGGGCATGCCGGGCCGGGCGGGTGCCGGAGGGTGTGGCAGTCGCTGCACCGCTGGATCTCGAGCCTGCCTTCGCGGACCGCGTTGAACCAGAACTCGTTGTCCTGAGTGATGGTGAGTCTGGGGACGGTGGTCATCACGCCTCCTTGGGGGTGTTCGGATTGAACCGGAGCATCCGGAAACGCTCCTCGGCGACGAGTTCGCCGTGCTGGTCCTCGTAGCGCTTGTACAACGTGAAGAAGCGACCGTCGCCGAGACCCGTTCGCTTGACGGGAGATACGGATTCGATCGTCAGGTGGGCGGTGATGTGGTCCCCGGGAACGAGTTCGCGGTGGTATTCCTGTTCGACGTTCGTGGCCACGACGGACGTGAGGCCTTCGCTGTCGAGTTCGGCAAGCATCCTCGAGTACGCGAAGTCCTCCACGATTCCTGCGGCGCGCTTGCGGTGCACCTCACGCCACCGGCGGTACCCCGCCATCACCCAGGTGGAGATCATCGCGGGAGGGCACACCACGGAGTCGCGACCGGTGGCGCGGGCCGCGTCGGCGTCGACATAGATCGGATTGAAGTCGTCGTGGGCTTCGACCCAGTTGCGGATCATCGCCTCGTCGACCGCGTACCGGGCGACCCGGGGCGGCTCGGCCACCTGGCCGACGTACTTCTCGTAATCATGCTCGACCGTCTGCATGGCCCCAATCACCTTCTCTTCGGCACACCCCACTCGGACGCCACGCTAAGTGCGGTCCCGAGCCGGTGTCGCCCGATTCCCACTGAGCAGGAGCCGGGCGTGGTCGAGCCCGGCGACGGATACCAAACCAAGCGATTGCTTGGTAAGTTGGGCGGGCGGCCCGCCGGTGGGCCGGACGAATCGACCTCGGTCGCCGCGGGCGACCACACGGACGCGGAGGCAGTGAATGGATCTGGGACTGGACGGCACGGTCGTGCTGGTGACCGGAGGCGTCCGCGGCGTCGGTGCGGGGATCACCCGAACGTTTCTCCGCGCCGGAGCGACCGTGGTGACGTGCGCACGCAACGAGGGCGAGCATCCCGTGGAGGCGGACGGCCGGACGGCGGAGTTTCTCGCCTGCGACGTGCGCGACCCGGATCGGGTGGGCCGGTTGATGGACGAGATCGTCGCAAGGCACGGCAGGCTCGACACCCTCGTCAACAACGCCGGCGGTTCGCCTTATGCGCTCGCTGCAGACGCCAGCCCGAAGTTCCACGCCAAGATCGTCGAGCTCAACCTGCTTGCGCCGTTGCTCGTCGCGCAGGCCGCGAACGCGGTGATGCAGACCCAGGACGCGGGTGGATCCATCGTCAACATCTCCAGCGTGAGCGGTTCCAGGCCGTCACCGGGTACCGCGGCCTACGGTGCCGCGAAGGCCGGAATCGACAGTCTCGGCCAATCCCTCGCGGTGGAATGGGCACCGAAGGTGCGCGTGAATTCGGTGGTGGTCGGGATGGTCGACACGGAGCAGTCGCACCTGTTCTACGGTGACGACGAGGGTGTTGCCGCCGTCGGCGCCACGGTGCCGCTCGGTCGCCTCTCCACTCCCGACGACATCGGTCACTGCGCAGCATTTCTGGCATCCCCGCTGGCGGCATACGTCAGCGGATCGACACTGACCGTCCACGGCGGCGGCGAACGCCCTGCCTACATGGCAGCGGCCCGAACGAAGGAGACAAAGTGAGTGGACTGCTGGACGGACGCGTCGCGATCGTGACGGGCGCGGGCCGGGGAATCGGCCGCGCCCACGCGCTGGCCCTCGCCGCGGAAGGTGCGAAGGTCGTCGTCAACGACATCGGTGCCGGCATCGACGGCGCCGCGACCGGAGAATCACCCGCGGAGCAGGTCGTCGAGGAAATCCGTTCTCTCGGTGGTGAGGCCGTCGTCAACGGCGACGACGTGGCCGACTGGGCCGGCGCGGAGAATCTCGTCAAGACGGCGCTCGACAACTTCGGGCGGCTCGACGTACTGGTCAACAACGCAGGCTTCCTGCGCGACCGCATGCTCGCGAACATGAGCGAAGAAGAGTGGGACGCGGTGATCCGCGTACATCTCAAGGGGCATTTCGCGCCCATGCGCCACGCCATGTCGTACTGGCGTGCCGAGTCCAAGGCCGGCAACCCGGTCGACGCGCGCATCATCAACACGAGTTCGGGCGCGGGCCTGATGGGCAGCATCGGCCAGGGCAACTACGCCGCTGCCAAGGCGGGTATCGCCGCACTCACGATTCAGGCCGCGGCCGAGTTCGGTCGTTACGGGGTCACCGTCAACGCCATCGCCCCGTCCGCACGCACCCGCATGACGGTCGGGGCCGGCGGTGCGATGGCCGAGATGATGGCCGCGCCGGAAGAAGGATTCGATGCGATGGCGGCGGAGAACATCTCGCCGATCGTCGTGTGGCTCGGCAGCACCGAATCGAAGGACGTCACAGGCCGCGTGTTCGAGGTCGAGGGCGGAAAGGTGTCCATCGCGGACGGCTGGCGTCACGGCGAGGTCGTCGACAAGGGTGACCGCTGGGATCCCAAGGAACTCGGACCGGTCGTGGACAAGCTCCTCGCGTCCACCGAGGCACCGACGCCGGTGTACGGAGCCTGACAGAAAAGATGCGCGCTTCCGGTAGCGAGAGCTATCGGAAGCGCGCATCCTTGTGCGGCGCAGATCAGGCGGGTGTGCGCACGATCAGGGTCGAACCGGGGAAGTAGGCCGCCAATTCGGTGCGTGCCTGCTTGAGAACGGCTGTGCCGTAACCCTGCTTGCGCAGTTCGGGGCGAACCCAGATGCGCACTTCCACCTCGTTGCCGACGAGCTCACCGAACGCGAATCCGACCGCGGTGGGCTCGTCGCCGGAAAGATCTTCGGCGACGAGCCACATCCCGGATTCGTCCTTCATCAACGCGTTTCCGCGCGCCTGCTCGGCGGCGACGCTTTCGGCGCTGTCGTCGCCCAGCTGGTCGGCACACCTGGCCTCGAGCAACTCCAGGTCGGTCGCCGTGTCCGAGATCGGACGCACGCGGAAATGCGCGCCCGTCGCGTAGGGCCGTGCCGCCGTCGTCCAGTGCACTACGGCGTCGAGATCTTCGAGTTCTTCCCGGATCTTCTTGCGCTCGGCCTTGGTCAAGCGGCGGAACGGGAGGTTGAGCACCGCCTCCGCGCAGAACTCACTCGTCTCGAGCAGCGCGGCGATTGCGGTCACCGCCTCCGCTCGGTCGGCGCTCTCGACGATGGCATCGAGTACCTCGTGACGTTGTTCCAGAGCACGCAGCAGCGCCGCTGCGATCTCCCGTCGGTCGAGGACCTGGTCGTGGTTCGTGGTTGCCATCGCGACATCCCTTCTCGAAAGCGTGTAACTACCGGTGCCAGTATTCCCGCATTCCGGTGTTGCCGCGGGTCGCCGTCCTACTCACAGACCACCACGGGGATGACGCGGTCGGTCCACGACTGGTAATTGTCGAAATCCGGGTACATCTCGACCAGCCGGGGCCAGTACGCCGCGCGCTCGGTGTCCGTCGCGACCCGCGCGTGCATCTTCCGCACCCGCGACTTGATCTGGACGGTGACCTCCGGATTCGCCTGGATATTGCGGAACCACAACGGGTGTTTGGCCATTCCGCCCTGCGAGGCGACCAGGACCACCTTGTCGCCGTCCTCGAGGAACAGCAGGGGAGCGGTGCGGGGCTGTCCTGTCTTGCGTCCGGTCGTGGTGACCAGGCAGACCGGGATTCCCCAGGGAAAGGCACTGCCGACGCGCCACTTGCCACCGACCCGGCCGCCGGTGGCCCGGTAGGCGGCGACGTTGACGCGCGACATCCACTTCATGATCGGGATGGTCGCCTTCGAGTTCAGTCCTTTGGGAGCGGTGTCCGTTCCCACGTCAGATCCGCTCGATGACGGTTCCGGTGGCGAGCGCGCCACCCGCACACATGGTGATCAACGCGGTCGAGCCGTCACGCCGTTCCAGTTCGTGCAGCGCGGTGGTCAGCAGACGCGAACCCGTGGATCCGACGGGGTGTCCGAGCGCGATGGCTCCACCGTTCACGTTGACCTTGTCCATATCGGGGCCGTGCACGTTCGCCCACGAGAGCAGGACCGACGCGAATGCCTCGTTGACCTCGAACAGGTCGAGATCGCCGATGCTCATGCCCGACTTCTCGAGCACCTTCGCGGTGGCCTGGACGGGGCCGTCGAGGTGGAACTCGGGCTCTGCACCGACCAGCGCCTGCGCGACGATGCGGGCACGGGGCTTCAGACCGAGGGCCTTGGCGCGGTCCTCGTCCATCAGTAGGACGGCGGCTGCGCCGTCGGAGATCTGCGACGACGTGCCCGCGGTGTGGATTCCGCCGTCGAGCACCGGCTTCAGCTTCGCCAGCGACTCGGACGTCGTGTCGCGAAGGCCCTGGTCCCGGGTGACGGTCTGCTTCTCGCCGGTGAGGTTGCCCTGCTTGTCGACGACCGGTGCGACGACGTGCAGCACCTCGCGGTCGAAGCGGCCCTCGTCCCATGCCTGCTTGGCGAGCATCTGCGACCGGACGCCGAGCGCGTCGATGTCCTCGCGGGTGATGCCGCGCCGGCGGGCGATACGCTCCGCGGCCTCGAACTGGTTGGGCATGTCGATGTTCCACGATTCGGGCCGTCGCGGGCCGGCCTGGTCGCCCACATTGGCGCCGAGGGGAACCTGGCTCATGGCCTCGATGCCGCACGCGATCCCGGCATCGATGGCGCCGGTGGCGATGAGACCGGCGATGAGGTGGTTGGCCTGCTGAGCCGAGCCGCACTGGCAGTCGATGGTCGTGGCGCCCACCTGCCAGGGGAGGCCGGCGTTCAGCCACGCGGTGCGCGTGATGTTGTTCGACTGCGCGCCGGCCTGGGTGACGCAGCCGCCGATGACCTGTTCGACGAGGGCCGGATCGATCCCGGCGCGCTCGACGACTCCGCTCTGGGCGGCGCCGAGGATTTCCGCAGCGTGCAGGCCCGCGAGCCATCCACCCCGCTTGCCGATCGGGGTGCGGACGGCCTCGACGATGACTGGGGTGCCCACGGCGGGCTCCTTTCTCTGCAGTTCTCTGCACTCTAAATGCTCTCTGCAAAGTAGAACAGGTTGCCGTCGGCGGCGGCAAGCGTGTGAATCGGTCGGGACGTGCTGATCTCTTGGTCACGGGCCGCGCCTGTGTTTGAATGGTTTTAGAACGTGTTACACATCACGCGAGCGGTACTCGCCAGGCAGGAGAGATAAGTGGCGCAGCCGAACATCCCCGAGGGAATCGACTTCACCGATCCCGACTTGTATGCAGACCGCATGCCCTTCGAAGAGTTCGCCGAACTCCGGAAGACGGCACCGGTGTGGTGGAACAAGAAGTCGCCCGACAAGGGGGGATTCCACGACGACGGGTTCTGGGTGGTGTCCCGCCACGAGGAGGTCCGTGAGGTCTCCCGCCGGAGCGACGTGTTCTCCAACTGGGAGAACACCGCGATCCCGCGGTTCAACGACGACATGCCCCGAGAGGCTATCGAACTGCAGCGCCACGTCCTGCTGAACAAGGACGCACCCGAGCACACCAAGCTCCGCAAGCTCGTTGCCCGTGGTTTCACCCCGCGCGCCATCAACGGTCTGCGCGACGAACTCGACCGCCGCGCGAAGTCCATCGTCCAGGATGCGTGCACCGCCGGTCAGGGCGACTTCGTCACCCAGATCGCCGCGGAACTGCCCCTGCAGGCCATCGCGGACCTCATCGGTGTCCCGCAGGAAGACCGCTCGAAGATCTTCGAATGGTCCAACCAGATGACGGGCTACGACGATCCCGACAACACCGCCGACCCGGCGGCGGCGTCGATGGAGGTGCTCGGCTACGCCTACCAGATGGCGGCCGACCGCAAGGCGAACCCGGCGGACGACATCGTCACCGCCTTGATCGAGGCCGACATCGACGGCGACGAACTCGCTCCCGAGGAGTTCGGCTTCTTCTTCATCGTGCTCGCTGTTGCCGGCAACGAGACCACCCGCAACGCGATCACGCACGGCATGGCGGCGTTCCTCGACAATCCCGAGCAGTGGGAGATCTTCAAGCGCGACCGCCCGAAGACCGCTGCCGACGAGATCATCCGCTGGGCCACGCCGGTCACGTCCTTCCAGCGCACCGCACTCGAGGACACCGAACTCGGCGGGCAGGCGATCCGCAAGGGCGACCGCGTCGTGATGCTGTACGCGTCGGCGAACAACGACGAAGAAGTCTTCGAGAAGCCGCGTGAGTTCGACATTCTGCGCGACCCGAATCCGCATCTGGCGTTCGGCGGCACGGGTGCGCACTACTGCCTCGGCGCGAACCTCGCGCGCATGGAGGTCGATCTGATCTTCGGAGCGATCGCCGACCACATCCCCGACATCACGAAGATCGGTGATCCGCGTCGCCTGCGGTCCGGGTGGCTCAACGGAATCAAGGACTTCGAGGTGGACTACAAGACGTCGGGTGGATGCCCGGTGAAGCACTGACACACGGCAGTGTCGCGGGCCCCCTCACCTTCGGGCGCGGGGGTCCGCGTCGTCCGGGACACCTGAGGGATGGTCAGGGCGCGGCGGTCGGAGACGGGAATGTCCGGCGGCCGTCGCGTGTTCAGGGCTCGAGCCGGCGCAGATCGTCCACCGTGTCGACATCTCCGGCATCCGCAAGGGTGGTGCAGTCCAGACGCCGTACCCGGTCGCGGTGGTGCGCAAAATAACTGCGGGCGCCCTCGTCCGCGGTGGCCTGCCGGGCCGCTGCGACCGCGTCGGCACGGTCGAACACGACCGGATGACCGGGCCGGTCGTCGAACACCGGCAGCGTCACCGTTCCGCCGTGGTGTTCGCCCAGTACGTGCCGGACCAGTTCGGCGGTGATGCCGGGGAAGTCCACGACGGTGAGCGCCACCGTGGCGTGACCGCCAGCAGCGTCGACGCCGCGGCGCAGCGACGTCGACATCCCGGTGCTCCACTCCGGATTGACCACCACGGTGCTATCCGGCGGACACGCCGCGGCGACCTCGCCGGCGTACGCACCGAGCACCACGATCACCTCGTCGCACCCGCCGTCGGCGAGCGCGGTGGTCACGGTATGCAGCAGGGGACGGCCGCGGTGGGGCAGGAGCGCTTTCGCGCGCCCACCCAATCGCGAGCCGTCCCCTGCTGCGAGAACGATTCCGGCGGTGCTCATCCCCCGACTCTACGAGGGACCGGCCCTACGGGGCCGGACGTACCGTCTTCATGGCTCGGTCCATCTCCCAGAACGCCCGCAGCGACACGATCTTGCCGTCGCCGTTCACCCGGTAGACGAAGGCCCCCTCGGCATCGACGATGTTCCCGGCCATCGTGGTGCGAATGGTGCCGATATTGACGCACTCGTCACCGCACACCAGCACGTCGTCGATGAGGAACTCGAGCTTGTCGGTGTTGGCGATCGTCATGTCGTAGAACGCGGCGATGGCATCGCGGCCCGTGTGCCCCTTGCCTTCCGGGTCGAATCCCGACGGCCCCACCGGGTCTTCGACGCACGCGTCGTCTGCGAAGACCGCGAGCCACTCGTCCTTGCGTTTGCCGCTGGCTGCCGTTTGCGACGCGCGCGCCGCCACCCGTGCGGGGTGTTCCTCGCTCATGCCGCATCCTTTCCGTGGATGTACTTGTCTGCGAACTTCCGCAGCGATTCCTGTTTCGCCTCGAGGGGGGAGTCGAACCCGTGGCCGTCGAAGATCCACGGCACCACGATGATGTCGGTGACGCCCGCATCGGCCAGCTCGGCGTAACCGGACGAACCGAACCGATCGACACACACAGCCTGGATCTCGAACGGCACGTCGGACCGCCCGTATTCGTCGCGCAGGACCCGCAGCCGGTCGATGACCGCCACCAGGTCGTCGAACCCGATCATGGCCGACGTCCAGCCGTCACCGACCCGTGCGGCACGACGCAGCGCGATATCGGTGTGCCCACCCACGTAGAGCGGCACCGGGGTACTGGGAGCCGGACTCATCTGAAGCCGGTCGAATTCGAAGAACTCGCCGTGATGCTCGACCATGCCGCCACCGAGAATCAGCTTGAGCACATCGATCATTTCGTCGACGCGCTTGCCGCGCCGGGCATATGGGACGCCGCACCACTCGAATTCTTCCGGTGCCCAGCCGATGCCGACTCCGAGACCGAACCGGTCTCCCGTCAGATTCGCGACGGAGCCGACTTGGCGAGCCAGCAGAACAGGGTTGCGCGACCCCAACTTCAACACCTGGGTATAGAACCGGATGGTCGAGGTCGCCGCGCCCATCGCGGCGGCGGCGATCAGCGGATCCACCCACGGTGTGTCTGCCGTCCACATCCGGGACCCGTCCGGGGTGTACGGATAGTCGACGGTCTGCTTCTCCATGAAGAACAGTGAGTCGGGAAGGGCGATCGACGAGAACCCGCACTCCTCGGCGGTGCGCGCGATACCGCTCAACTGATCGAGCGGCGTCATCGCGACCCCGACGGTGAAATCCACCATGTGACGCTCCTAGTTCGTCGGTCGGTCGGAAGAAACCACCCACATCGAGAAGTACTGCGAACCACCGCCGTAGGCGTGACCGAGTGCTTTGCGGGCACCGTCGACCTGGTGGTCGCCGGCCTTGCCCATGACCTGGATCGCGGCCTCGGCGAAGCGGATCATGCCGGACGCGCCGATGGGGTTGGAGCACAGGACCCCGCCGGACATGTTGATCGGCAGTTGTCCGCCGATCGCGGTTTCGCCGGACTCGGTCAGCTTCCAGCCCGATCCCTGCGGAGTGAATCCGAGGTTCTCGAGCCACATCGGCTCGAACCAGGAAAAGGGGACGTAGATTTCGGCGCAGTCGATTTCGGTGAGCGGATCGGTGATGCCCGCCTGCTTCCACAATGCTGCTGCCGCGTCCCGGCCGGCCTGGGGGTCGACCTGGTCGCGGCCCGCGTACGTCGTGGGTTCGGTCCGCATCGCGGTGGCGTGGATCCACGCCACCGGGCGCCCGGCGGCCTCTGCCGCGGCGGCGCTGTCGGAGTCACCGATCACCACGGCACACGCGCCGTCCGACGACGGGCAGGTTTCGTCGTAGCGGATGGGGTCCCACAGCATCTGCGATGCCTGAACCTTCTCCAGGGTGATGTCCGGCTGCCTGAGGTGTGCGTACGGGTTCTTCGCACCGTTGAGCCGGTCTTTGACCGCCACCATCGCGCCCACGTGCTCCGGGGCGCCGGACCTGCGGATGTAGGAGCGGACGTGCGGGGCGAAGTAGCCGCCCGCGCCCGCACCGACCGGCATCGTGAACGGCACCGGTGTCGACAGCGCCCACATCGCGTTGGATTCGGACTGCTTCTCCCACGCCACGGCGAGGACTCGGCGGTGGACGCCTGACTGCACCATGCTCGCCGCGACGTTGGCGGTGGATCCTCCCACCGATCCCGCCGTGTGTACGCGCAGCATCGGTTTGCCGGTGGCGCCGATCGCATCGACCATCGACAACTCGGGCATCATGACGCCCTCGAACAGGTCGGGTGCCTTGCCGATGATGACGGCGTCGATGTCGTCCCAGCCCACCTGGGCGTCGAGCATGGCGCGGTCGATCGCCTCGCGCACCAGGCCGGACATCGATACGTCGTGACGCTTGGCGACGTAATGGGTCTGCCCGGTGCCCAGGACAGCTGCGGGTTGCTTGGCCATCAGTTACGTCCCTCCAGGACAGCTACCAGATTCTGTTGCAGCAGTGCGCCACTCGTCGCGTGGGCCAGCGCGCGACCCGCTGTCCCGTTCATGATCGCTTGTGCGGCGTAACCGATTCGCTCGAGGCCGCCGGAGAACATCGCGTTGCCGCTGAGCGGACCGCCCGACGGATTGACGGCGGTGTCGTCGCCGAGTCCGATCTCCTCGCGCAGGATGAGTTCCTGATGGGTGAACGGGGCGTGCAGTTCGGCGACGTCGAACGCGGTGTCGTCGCCCGTCACGGCGCGTGCCGCGGCACGCGCGGACGGCGCGGTGGTGAGGTCGGCGGCGCCGAAGTTCGGCGAGTCGATCCGATGCTCGATTCCGGTGATCCAGGCGGGGTTCTCGCACAGTTCGCGTGCGCGGTCTCCTGTGGCCAGAACGATTGCGGCGGCGCCGTCGGTGACGGGAGCGCAGTCGTGCTTCCGGAGCGGGTCGGCGATGTACGGGCGGGACAGGAGTTCGTCGATGTCGAGGTCGCCGGAGAGCTGGGCCTTCGGGTTGTTCTTCGCTGCGGCGAGAGAGCGCACGGCTACTTCGGCCATCTCGCGATCCGTCCACTTCCCGGATTCGAGACCCATCCGGGCCTGCAGTCCGGCAAGGGAGACGGAGTCGACGCCGAGCGGTGCGACGAGATACGGATCGAGTTGCAGCGACAGTGTCCGCCGCAGGGTGCCGGCCGACGACTTGCCGAAGCCGTAGACCAGTGCGGTGTCCACTTCGCCGGTGATGAGTTTGACCCACGCCTCGTAGAGCGCCCATGCGGCGTCCATCTCGACGTGTGACTCGTTGATGGGCGGGACGGCGCCGATGGCGTCGATGGCCGAGATGAACGAGAAGGCGCGCCCGGCCAGGTAATCCGAAGACCCGGAGCACCAGAACCCGATATCGGACTTCGTGATGCCGAGCTTGTCGTAGAGCTCCTGGAAACAGGGGACGAGCATCTCGACACCGTTGGTGGTGCCGAATGTCTCGCGCACGTGGGGGGCGTGCGCGAAGCCGACGACTGCAATGTCTGTCATGGTGCTCGACGCTCCTAGAGGTGGTGTTTGAAGGTGTCGAACTCGGCGTCGGGCTCGCCGGTCGGGCGGAAGTATTCGATGTTGCGCAGTGTGTGGTCCCACTCTTCCTGCGGCCGCCACTTGGCCTCGACACGCATTCCCATGCGCACGTCGGTGGCCTCGCACTCGAGAATGAGGTGGAGGAACGGGATGTCGGCACCGTCGAGCAGCACATATGCGGCGACGTAGGGAGGCTTGATCTGCTGGCCCATGAACGGCACGTTGACGATGCAGAACGTCGTGACGGTGCCCTTGTCGGGCAACTCGACCGGTTCCTTGGTGGGGACGCCGTCGGTGGGGCTCGCCCCGCGCGGCGGCACGTACACCTTCTCACCGGGACCCGTGCGGCCGCCGATGATCTTGCCTTCCTTCAATCCCCGGAGATACCAGGATTCTTCGGGTGACGCGCTGTGCCGGTAGTGCAGGTCGACGGGAGTGGTGATCATCGAGACGGGCTCACCGGGCTCGGACGGTGTGTCCGCGGTCGCTTCACCGGGCTCGAAGGCCGCGATGTCGTGGATTCCGCCGGTGCGTTCGGACGCCCAGCGGACCCGGACGCGCATGCCGGTGTCGATGTCGTCGGGGGAGGCGACGTCCACTGCGTGGAGCATCGAGGTGCCGGCACCGTCGAGGCGGATGAGAGCCCATGCGAAAGGCCGGTCGAAGGGCTGGCCCGGCAACGGGTCCGCATTCCACGTCCAGCTGACGACGGTTCCCGTCAGGCCCACCTCGACGAAATCGGTGAGCGGTTCATGGGTGACGGGGTCGTATTCCGGGGGCGGGACGAAGATCCTGCCGTCGGATCCGCGCGCACCGACGATGCGACCGTCGCGCAGTCCGGTGACGAACGCGCCCACGGTCGGCCCGGTGGATCGTGTGTAGTCGAACTTCAGATTCAGCGGTGCATTCAGCGGTGGCTCGGCGACCGCACTCTTTCCCAGGCTCACAAGTTCGAGTAGAACAGGTTCTAGTGTTGCTGGCAAGGGTACCGTGTGATCTGCACCTTGCCGCGCTTGGTCCGACCCGAAAGGCGTGCAATGAAACTGGGACTGCAACTGGGATACTGGGGTGCGCAACCCCCGGGCAACGGACCGGAACTCGTTGCAGCAGCCGAAGCCGAGGGGTTCGATGCGGTGTTCGCAGCCGAGTCGTGGGGCTCGGATGCGTTCACCCCGCTCGCATGGTGGGGGTCGGCGACCGACCGGGTGCGGCTGGGTACCTCCGTCGTCCAGATCTCGGCGCGTACGCCGACCAGTTGCGCGATGCACGCGCTGACACTCGATCACCTCTCGGGCGGCCGGCACATCCTCGGTCTCGGTGTATCCGGTCCACAGGTGGTCGAGGGCTGGTACGGCGCGCCGTTCGAGAAGCCGCTCGCGCGAACCAGGGAGTACGTCTCGATCATCCGTCAGGTGCTGGCCCGTGAAGCGCCGGTCACGAGTCCGGGGCCGCACTACCCGCTCCCGTACACCGGAGCCGGAGCCACCGGACTCGGGAAACCGCTCAAGCCCATCACCCACCCGTTGCGTTCGGACATACCCATCTGGCTGGGCGCCGAGGGTCCCAAGAATGTCGCACTCACCGCGGAGATCGCCGACGGGTGGCTCGCCATCTACTACACGCCGCGGCTCGCACCGATGTACAACGAATGGCTCGACGAAGGGTTCGCCCGTGCCGGCGCACGTCGCACGCGCGAGGACTTCGAGATCGCCGCGACGTGCCAGGTGGTGGTGACCGACGACCGTGAGGGCACCGTCGCCGCGATGAAACCGGTGACGGCGTTGTATGTCGGAGGGATGGGAGCGCCCGAGCTGAACTTTCACGCGCAGGTGTACCGGCGCATGGGGTACGGCGACGTCGTCGACGAGGTCACCGAACTTTTCCGCGCCGGCCGCAAAGACGAAGCAGCCGCGGCGATTCCGGACGAGATGGTGACCGAGACGATGATCGTCGGTGACCTGGCAGAGGTGCGCGAGGGGGTGCGCAGGTGGGAGGACGCCGGCGTCACCATGTTGCTCGTCTCGTGCCGCGACGCCGCCCAGATCAAGGAGCTGGCCTCGGCCGTGCTGCAGTGACCGGGGCGGCTGTCGCGCACGCACCTCAGGACGAGTAGGCCGCCTTCAGCTTCCCCTTCACGAGCTTGCCCGTGGGAGTGCGGGGAAGCCGGTCGACGAAGTCCACCGACCTCGGCACCTTGAAGTGCGCGACCCGCTCTCGAACATACGAGAGCAGTTCCTCGGCGAGCTCCGGGGATTCGGTGGCATCCGGGGACAGTTCCACCACCGCCTTGACCTCCTCACCCATCTCCGGGTGGGGGACGCCGATGACGGCGACGTCGTCGATGACGGGGTGAAGCGCGAGGACGTTCTCGATCTCCTGCGGATAGATGTTCACGCCGCCCGAGATGATGGTGAAGGACTTGCGGTCGGTCAGGTACAGGAACCCGTCCTCGTCGAGGTACCCGAGATCCCCCACCGTCGTCCACGTCGGATGCTCGGGATGCTGTGCGGTCGAGGTCTTCTCGGGATCGTTGTGGTAGGTGAAGGGCACGTGATCGGCTTCGAAGTAGATCGTTCCGATGTCGCCGGCCGACAGCACCGTGCCGGCGTCGTCGCAGATGTGGGCAGGGCCGATGACGCTCTTGCCCACCGAGCCGGGATGGTCGAGCCATTCCTGGCTGTTGATGAACGTGATGCCGTTCGCTTCGGTCGAGCTGTAGTACTCGTAGATCACGGGGCCGAGCCAGTCGATCATGGCGCGCTTGACGTCGGGTGGGCACGGCGCTGCGGCATGGATGAGTACCCGCAGGCTCGAGAGGTCGTGGCGGGCCCGGATCTGCGGGTCGAGTTTGAGCATGCGCACGAACATCGTCGGGACCATCTGCCCCGCGGTCACGGAGTACTCCTCGATGTGGCGCAGCGCGGTCTCGGGGTCGAACTTCGACGCGAGCACCACCGTGCCGCCGAGCGCGTGGACCGCCGCACCCCAGCGCAGGGGCGCGGCATGGTAGATCGGTGCGGGGGAGTAATAGACGTCGGCGTCGCTGATGCCGAACATGTACTGCGCCACCATCACCAGCGATTCACCCGGTTCGTCCACGCGGCGGTCGGGCAACGGCGGCTGGATCCCCTTGGGAAATCCGGTGGTGCCCGACGAGTAGAGCATGATCGCGCCGGACGGTTCCTCGTCGAGTCGTGGTCCGGCGCTCGCGATCGCATCCTCGTACGACTCGAAGCCGCGAACCGCGCCGCCGAAGGCGAGCCGGGCCGACCGGGCGGCAACCGTGTCTCCGACGTGTTCGGCCAGGTCGCCGAGAGTCGCCGAGACGACGAGCGCCTTCGCGCCGCTGTCCTCGACGATGTAGGCGACTTCACCGGCAGTGAGATGGCTGTTGACCGCCGTGATGTAGAGGCCCGAGCGCAGTGCTGCCCAGAAGACCTCGAAGGCTTCGACCCGGTTGTCCGTGAGCAATGCGACGACGTCGCCCGGCCGGAGTCCCGCGTCGTGCAGTACCCGTGCCAATGCCGCCGAACGGTCGTCCAATTCGCGATAGGTCAGGCTGCGGTCGCTGTCGGCGAGAACGACAGCGATTTTGTCGGGTGTGTTGCGCGCGTGGACGCCGGGGTACATGGGGCTCCTTACCGCCTGCACGAACACTGCAGGCCTGTGTCCTGGATCACAACGGAACGTAGCAGAGGCCGGGATGTCGGTGTGGTCCAGGTCTCACAGGCTCGTAAGGCTGCGCAGACGAGCGCGCCCGCGCACGAAGTTGTGCGCGGGCGCGTCGCCGGTTCGATGGGGAATCAGGCTCCGGTGAACTTCGGGGGCCGTTTCTCGGCGAAGGCACGGGGACCTTCTTTTGCGTCGGCACTCTTGAAGACCGCGGCACCGAGTTCGGCGTCGATCCGGAACGCCTCTTCCTCGTGGAGGCCCTCGGAATCGCGAATCGTGCGCAGGATGGCCTGGACGGCGACCGGACCGTTGTTCGCGATGGTCTCCGCGATCTCGAGTGCCTTGTCGAGTGCGGTGCCGTCGGGGACCACGTAACCGATGAGCCCGATCTCCTTGGCTTCGGGCGCCTTGATGTGCCGGCCGGTGAGCAGGATGTCCGCTGCGATCGTGTACGGAATCTGGCGGACGAGGCGCACGGCGGAACCGCCGAGGGGGAACAGTCCCCACTTCGCTTCGGAGACACCGAATTTGGCGCTTTCGCCGGCGACCCGGATGTCGGTGCCCTGCAGGATTTCGGTGCCACCCGCGATGGCCGCGCCTTCGACTGCGGCAATGAGGGGCTTGGTCAGCCGGCGGCCTTTGAGGAGGGCGGGTAAGCGGGACAGGTCCCAGCCACCGCCCTCGAACTTGTCACCCGGTGCCGACTGGTTCATCGCCTTGAGGTCGGCGCCTGCGCAGAAAGCGCCGCCGGCACCGGTGAGGATCGCGACTCGGATCTCGGGATCGCTGTCGACTCGATCCCAGGCGTCGGACATGATCGCCATCATTTCGCCCGACAGCGCGTTGCGTGCCTCCGGCCGGTTGAGCGTCACGATGAGAACGTGACCGCGTTGCTCCACGAGGCAGTGGGGAGCGCGGGACGAAATGTCCGAATCGGCTGCGCCGGGGGCTGCGGGAGAGGACACTGGGGACTCCTGGCGGGTGTTGTGAAATAGGTCTCAGTAAAGTCTTGTCAATTACGGTAACACGTTCTACTTTTGTGGCGTGCCCCTTAACATCGCAGACCTCGTCGAGCACGCAATCGACCTCGTTCCCGACCGTGTCGCACTGGCCTCGGACGGCAGGGAGGTCACCTACGGACAATTGGAGGAACGAGCCAACCGACTCGCCAACTACCTGGCCGAACAGGGTGTCCAGCCCGGTGACAAAGTCGGGATCTACTCCCGCAACACCATCGAGGCCGTCGAGGCGATGGTCGCGGTGTTCAAGATCCGGGCCGTCATGGTCAACATCAATTACCGGTATGTCGAGAACGAGTTGCAGTACTTGTTCGACAATTCCGATACGGTCGCCCTCATTCACGAGCGCCGGTACTCGGACAAGGTCGCCAACGTTCTGCCGTCCACGCCGCTGGTCCAGACCGTCGTGGTGATCGAGGACGGCACCGACGGCGACTTCTCGTCGTACGGAGGGGTCGAGTACGAGACCGCGCTGGCCGGGAGTTCGGCCGAGCGCAACTTCGGTGAGCGCAGCCCCGACGACCTGTACATGCTCTACACCGGCGGCACCACCGGCCATCCCAAGGGCGTCATGTGGCGCCACGAGGATGTCTGGCGCGTGCTCGGTGGCGGCATCAACTTCATGACCGGCGAGTGGGTGAAAGACGAGTGGGAACTCGCCAAGCAGGGTGCCGAGAACCCCGGGCTCGTGCGGTATCCCATTCCCCCCATGATCCACGGCGGCGCGCAGTGGGCGCTGTTCCAGTCGCTGTTCAGCGGCGGCAAGGTCGTCATGCACCCCGAGTTCTCGGGCCACGAGGTATGGCGAATCATCGACGAACACAAGGTCAACGTCATCTTCATCACCGGTGACGCGATGGGCCGCCCGATGCTGGACGCACTCGAAGAGGGCAACCCGAAGACGGGTCAGCCGTACGACCTTTCGACTCTCTTCGCGATGGCGTCGAGTGCCGCGCTGTTCTCTCCTTCCCTCAAGGACCGCTTCCTGGAGCTGCTTCCCGGCAAGGTGCTCACCGACTCGATCGGCTCGTCCGAGAGCGGGTTCGGCGGTCTCGGAATCGTGGAGAAGGGCAAGACCCGCGGCGGCGGCCCCACGGTGAAGATCGACGAGTCGACCACGGTGCTCGACGAAGACGGCAACCCCATCGCTCCCGGCTCGGGGCAGGTCGGCCTGATCGCGCGCAAGGGAAACATCCCCCTGGGCTACTACAAGGACGAAGAGAAGACGAAGGCGACGTTCCGCGAGTACAACGGCGTCCGTTACTCGATCCCCGGCGACTACGCCCGGGTCGAGGAGGACGGCACCGTCACGATGCTCGGGCGCGGTTCGGTCTCGATCAACAGCGGCGGCGAGAAGATCTACCCCGAAGAGGTCGAGGGCGCGCTCAAGCAGCACCCGGCTGTCTTCGACGTGCTCGTGGTCGGCGTGCCCGACGATCGGTTCGGCGAACGGGTCGCCGCGGTGATCGCGCTTCGGCAGGGCCACACCGCGACTCTCGACGAACTGGTCGCGAGCGCCCGCACCAAGATCGCGGGCTACAAGGTGCCGCGCAGCGCATGGTTCGTCGACGAGATCAAGCGCTCGCCGGCGGGCAAGCCCGACTACCGGTGGGCCCACGAGCAGACCGAAGGGCGCCCCGCCGACGAGCACTGCACCCCGAGCGCTTCCGGCGCGGTGGGCTGAGAGGCAGGGAGATGCAGACCAGCCTCGGCCGGAAGTTCGGAATCGACTATCCGATCTTCGGGTTCACTCCCTCCGAACACGTCGCCGCGGCCATCAGTCGCGCCGGCGGACTCGGTGTCCTCGGATGCGTGCGCTTCAACGACGCGGAGGAACTCGACGCCGTCCTGACCTGGATGGACGAGAACACCGACGGCAAGCCGTACGGCGTGGACATCGTGATGCCGGCCAAGGTGCCCACCGAGGGCACCGCGGTCGATCTCGACAAACTGATCCCGGCGGAACACCGCGCGTTCGTCGACCGGACCCTCGCCGAACTCGGTGTTCCTCCACTGTCCGATGACGTCGAGCAGGCGAGCGGTGTACTCGGCTGGCTGCATTCGGTGGCGCGCTCCCACGTCGACATCGCTCTGGGGCACAGGATTTCGCTGATCGCGAATGCTCTGGGTTCGCCCCCGAAGGATGTCATCGACCTCGCTCACGAGAAGGGGGTGCCGGTAGCGGCATTGGCGGGGGCGGTGGAGCACGCGCGCCGGCACGTCGAGAACGGTGTCGACATCGTGATCGCCCAGGGATACGAGGCCGGGGGGCACACCGGTGAGGTGGCGTCGATGGTGCTCTGGCCCGAGATCGTCGATGCCGTCGGCGATTCCGCGTCGGTACTTGCCGCGGGCGGCGTCGGGTCCGGCAGGCAGGTTGCGGCCGCATTGGCGCTGGGGGCCGACGGGGTCTGGATGGGTTCGTACTGGCTCACCGCCGCGGAATACAAACTCGGCTCCGCGGCCGACGGCCCGTCGTCGATCCAGCGGGCGCTGCTCGGTGCGACGTCGTCCGACACGGTGCGGTCGCGCATCTATTCGGGCAAGCCGGCGCGACTGCTCAAGACCAAGTGGACCGAGGCGTGGTCGCGGCCGGACGCACCGTCGCCGCTGCCTATGCCGCTCCAGAACATCCTCGTCAGCGAGGCGCACCAGCGCATTTCGGCCGCGAACGACCCCGAGGTCGTCGCAATGCCGGTGGGCCAGGTGGTGGGCCGAATGAACGACATCCGTCCCGTCGCCGACATCATGAACGAACTTGTCACCGGCTACGACCAGGCGGTCGATCGTCTGAACGAAGCCCGATAGTCCGGGGGGATGGAACTGTGCCCGGGAGGTGAATCCTCCCGGGCACAGTCTTCTACTTGCGGACCAGAATCGTGAGCAGCGCCTGAATCTGCTCGACCGTGGGGGAGGGCAATCCGTCGCGGCCGTACACGAATCCGATCCCCGCGTACACCAGTGTCCCGGCGCGGACCCGTGCCTCGTCCTTGTCGAAACCGAGTTCGAGGAACGCGTTCTCGACCACCGTCATGATTCTCTGATCGAGGGCGCGCACGGATTCGGCGACCTGCGGGTCGCTCCGCGCCCACTCGCGCACCGCCACCTCGGCCTCCCAGGCGCGGTCGTCGACGAGCATCGTGCCCATGCGCGTCAGCCGTTCCCGGACGGGCAGTTCTTCGACGCTCGTCAGGCCGCGGGCAGCGTCGTTGTCTTGTGAGGTGTACCGGGTGGCGATGGCCTTCATCAGGTCGTCGATGTCGGTGAAGTGCCAATAGAAACTGCCCTTGGTGACGCCGAGTTCGTCGCACAATCTGGAGATCTTCACGGCAGTGCGGCCTTCGGTGACGAGCAACTGCAACCCGGCCGCGGTCCAGTCGTCGAGGGAAAGCCGGGGGCGCCGCCCGGACCGCGAGCCGTCCTTCGTCGGTTGCTGCGCCACGGGGTCGTCACCTCTTGTCTCTCGCTGTACGCGTCGAGCGTACATGTCGCGGGAAAAGAGAACGTGGGCGAGCGATACCGCGCACCCCGAGAGGGTATCGAACGGCCTTCCGGCACACTGCAATACAGATCATCATGTCGACTACAGCGATCGCGGCCAGGACGGAACGTCGACCACACCATACCGCATGGTATTGTGACGGCAGTCACGAAATGTGCTCCCTTCTCGGCTGCGGTCGCGTGAAAACGGAAGCCTGGTCCATGCGGAATATCAGTCGCAGAACTCTTCTCGCCGGAATCGCAGCCGGCGCCGGCGCAAGCGCGCTGGTCGGCGGTCGTGCGGTCGCCGACAGCCCCGACCTGCCCCGTCCTATGCTTTTCCCGTCGCCCCGGCTGACGCCGTTCGTCGACGACCTTCCCATCCTCCCGAGGCTCGAGGGCTCGTCGCTGACGATCGACGCGGTGAGCGCGACACACAGCTTCCACCGCGACCTCGCGCCTGGTCCGACCCTGGCCTACGGAGACAGCACGTATCTCGGTCCGGTGATCACCGCGCACCGCGGACAGGAAACGGCGATCGAATACCGGAACCGGATCACTGTGCATCCGTTTGCTGCCGACGTCGACACCACCCTGCACGGGCTGAGCGAGCGGGACCGCACCGAGGTGCCCACATCGATGCACCTGCACGGCGGCGTGACGCCTCCCGAATTCGACGGTCACCCTCAGAAGATCGCGCGACCGGGAGAGGGATCGACGTACCGCTTCCCGAACAGGCAGGATGCGGCCGGGCTCTGGTACCACGACCACGCCATGGCTGTTACGCGCCTGAACGTCTATGCCGGGCTGGCGGGTGTGTACCTGCTCCGCGACGACTACGACACCGGAGAACGCGGCAACCCGCTCGGACTGCCGGCCGGTGAGTTCGAACTCGAACTGGTACTGCAGGAGAAGATCGTCCACGGCGACGGACGCCAGAGCATCCGCTCCACCCCGATCGTTCCGCAGGGTAGGTGGGAAGGCGGCGCGGTCGGCGACGTCGGCGTCGTCAACGGCAAGATCTGGCCCGAGGCGCGGGTGGCACGGGGCCTCTACCGATTGCGGTTGGTCAATGCCGCGTCCTTCAGTGTGTGGGATCTGCGTTTTTCCAACGGCATGCCGTTCTGGGTCATCGGGATGGAAGGCGGACTGCTCGACGCTCCCGCACCGACCACCCACGTACGGCTGGCACCGGGCGAACGCGTAGACCTGCTGGTGGATTTCGGCATGCTCGATCCCGGTGCCACCGTCGAACTCCGCAACACCGAATCGGCCGCACCCCAAGCCGCCCAGATCGGTGCCGTCCACATGCCGATGTTTCTGCGTTTCCGGGCCGAGGCCGCGCGCGGCTTCACCGGACCGGTACCGGACCGACTGCGCGGCGGCACCGGGCAACCGCCGATCGTGGGAGCCACGCCGGAACCCGCGCACATTCGCAACGTGTCGCTGAGTCAGCCGTCGGACGTACGGCTGCCCCCGTCGATCATGTCGCTCAACAATCTCAGATTCCACAGCGACGATATCGAGATGCCCCGGCAGGGCACCGTCGAGCAGTGGAACATCGTCAACGCGACACCCGACCCGCACCCGATCCACCTGCACCTCGTGCACTTTCGCGTCGTGGGACGCCAGGCGATCGACACCCTCGCGATGTGCGCGCGGCAACCGCAGCCGCCGATCGGCACCAAGTGGACCCCCGACGCCGATCCGTTCGTCGTGGAACCACTGCGTGGCCCCGAGCCGTGGGAGACCGGATACAAGGACACCGTGATCTGTGATCCGAATTCGGTGACCCGCATCGTCGCCTACTTCCCAACCGCCGACGAACTGCGCTTCGATCCCGACGCGACGTTCCCGGCTGCGGTCGGCACCGCAACGACCGAGAGTGCCGGGCACCACGAACACACGGAACACCAGGACGACCACCGGTTGCAGGGCTACGTGTGGCACTGCCACGTCCTCGACCACGAAGACCACGACATGATGCTCGAGTATCGGACGGTGCGATGAACCCCACGACAGGCCCCGAACCCCGCGACCACTTCCAGCGCATTCCCTACGAACCGGCGACGGACGGCCGCGTCGAGATGCACTCCGGTCTGAGCCGCCACTATCCGACGCTCCACGGCAACCTCGTAGCGGCACCCGGATACTCACGCGAGGTCGGCGTGATCATGTGCCATCCGGCGTCGAACTTCCTCAGTCACTTCCTGCTTCGCGCGTTCGCCGGCGCCGGCATCCCGGCGATGGGCCTCAACACCCGGTACGCATCCAACGAACCCGCTCTCATCATGGAGCGCGCCGCGTTCGACCTCGGTACCGGCGTGCGATGGATGACGGACGAACTCGGTTTCGAGAAGGTGGTGCTGCTCGGGTTCAGCGGCGGGGGCTCGCTGGCCTCGTTCTACCAGTCGCAGGCGGAGAACCCCACGGTCACGCAGACCCCCGCCGGCGATCCCGCCCGGTTCGCCGACGCGAAACTACGCCCCGCCGACGCACTGCTGCTCGTCGGAGCGCACCCCGGACGGGCGCGGGTGCTGCGGCACTGGATCGACGGCGCCGTCGTCGACGAGGCCGACCCGTATGCGACCGATCCCGACCTCGACCTGTACGCGCCGGGCCGGACGGTACCGCTCGACCGCGAGTGGGTCGCCCGCTACCGCGACGCGCAACTCGCCCGGATGCGCCGCATCGACGCGTGGGCTCTCGGGCAACTCGACGAACTGAACCGGATGGGCGCGTCCGACCGTGGGTTCGTGGTGCATCGCACCGTCGGAGACCCGCGGTTCGTGGATACCACCCTCGACCCGTCGGACCGGGAGGCCGGCAGCATGTACGGCGATCCGGCCGCCGCGAACACCGCCGCCGGAGGACTCGCCCGATTCGTGACGGTGCGCAGTTGGCTCAGCACCTGGAGCGTCGACCACACGCACGCCGACGCACTGACCGATCTGAGCAACGTCACTGCGCCGGCGCTCGTGATGAGCCTGCTCGGCGACCAGGCCGCTTTCGCCGAGGATTCGCGTCTCATGCGTGATGCCCTGCCGGGAGAGGCGGAACTGATCGAGATGCGCAACCTCAACCATTACCTGGTGGACCAACCGGGTGGCCTCGATGACGTCGTGAGCCGCCTGACCGGATGGATCCGCCGCACGGTGACAGACGACCGAGCCGAGGAGGCGTCGGCATGACCGGAACACTGGAAACACGCGCATCCGGGGAATCGGATACCCCGGACCGCTGCCCGAGCGCGTTCCCCTACTGGCAGGCGAAGGCCCGGCCCGGTGTCCGGCGGGTACGGGGACTGATTCGCGCCGTGACGGGCTTCGACATCCTTCCCACCGACGAGCAGGCTCGCGCACTGTGCAACGACCTCTACAGTGGCGACCCCACCGCGGAGCGCTTCGTGGACGAGGTCTACCACGGTGACCTCGGCCCCCAGGCGGCCCGCGCACTGCTCGAGCGGGCCCTGACGGAGGGCATCGACTCCGTTCCCGAGGCACCCGACGCGATGAAGGCGCTGTTCGACGAGTTCGAGACCGTCCCCGAATGGGTGCAGCCGGAACTCGTGGAACAGGGCGCCGAGATCTGGCGGCGCTGGGGCACGATGCTGTTCAGCTTCGCAGGTGCGGAAACTCTCGAAATCTATACGGAATCCGCTGTCGCGACACCGCTCTCGCTCGCCGGCGGTTACGCGGGCGACAACGCTCTGCGCCGATTCCTCGAAACCTCGCGGTTCTGGATCGACGTGTCCGAGCCCGGCGCGCTTCTCGCCGCCGGATCGCGCGGCCGGGCCACGGCGCTGAAGGTGCGGATCATGCATGTCTCCGTACGTGCCCGCGTGGCCGGGCACCCCGAATGGGACGCCGCCAAATGGGGACTTCCCATCAGCCAGACCTACATGCTGCTCACGCTCATCGCGGGCAGCGTGACTCCGGGGCTGGCACTGTGGACTCTCGGCTACCACACCACACCGCGAGAAATACGGGCGCTCATCCACTTCCAGAAGTACATGGGCTACCTCCTCGGTGTGCGGACGACCTGGTACCCCGAGACGATCGGCGACAGCGTGCGGACGTTGCTCACCACCGTCGTGTCGCGGTCGTACGACTCGGGGGAGTACGGCAAGGAACTCATCGAGTCGTATCCACAGGCGTTCGCTCCGCGAGAAGGGCAACGTGGTCTCGCCCTGCTCCGTGCGAAATACAATTTCCGCATCAACTCGGTGTACTCGGCGATGTTCATGTCGCCCGGCACCCGGCGGAAATACTCGATGCCGAAGGTGCTGCCGTGGATCCTCATCCCGGTTGTGCGGTTCCCGCTGATCACGCTCATGGAACTCGCCCGGCGATTCGTGCCGGGCGTGGGCACGCTGCACGAGAAGATCATGGTCGTCCACCGGGAGAACTGGTACCGAGCCCAAATGGACGGCCGCGAAGCACAATTCGACGCCAGCGGTGCGCTGCGTCGTTGATCGGACATGCGATCGAGCGGGCGGCTCGACCGCACAGTGTGACAACTACCCCGCCGACACCCGAACTCTTGGAGACAACCCATGCCCGCTCTACAGATCGTCGAAGCCTGGAACGGACCGGGACGCCGTGACGGCGAGATCACCGTCGTCGGACCGAAAGACAATGCCGCTCATCCTTCCAGCGAGAAACACGCCTTCGAACACTGGTATTTCGACGCACATCTCGACGACGGCCGGATCGTCGTCGCGATGGTGCAGACGCGGGAACTGGTGCACCGCAGACCCGGAGTGGAGATCCACATCTACTCGCCCGACGGGCAGCGCAGGGAGGAGATCCGGCAGTACCGTGACTCGGACCTCACGGTGTCGGAGGAACGCTGCGACGTGCGGGTCGCGCACAACACGGCACGTCTCGTCGGAGAGGACGAGGGCAAGCCGATCTACCGTGTCGCCGTCTCCGAGGGCGGCCTCGGATTCGATCTGACGTTCACCGCCCTGATTCCGCCGTGGATGCCGGGCAGGGGCCGGACGAGTTACAACGACCGCGAGTTCTTCGCCTGGGTCGTGGGCGCGCCTCGGGCCGCTGTTGCCGGCACCGTCACGGTCGACGGCGTCACCACCGAGGTCACCGGTCGCGGCTACCACGACCACAACTGGGGTGTCGGTGACATGAAGCGTGTCATCGACAAGTGGTACTGGGGCAGGTTGTACACCGACGACTTCTCCCTGGTGTACGCGATGGTGCACACCCAGAAGAAATACGGTGCCCACTGGTCGCAGCCGGTGATGATCGCCCGGGACGACCGGATCGTGCTCAGCAACGGCGAGGTCGAGATGACCGAGGGCCCCGCGGTCTTCGACCCGGTCGCCGATCGCACCTATCCGTCGTGGCTGCAGATCCGTGTTCCGGGCTCGCTCGATCTGAAGCTCACCGTCCGCGACATCGTGCACGCCCACAATCTGCTCGAAGACGTACCGCTCGCCTCGAGCGCGCTGGTGAAGCCGATCGTCAATCGACTCATCGGCCGCCCGGGGTACTTCCGATTCCGGTCGGATTTCACGATGACGGTCACGGTCGATGGCGAGGAGTACGTCCGTACGGGGACCACACTGCACGAGATGGTCGCGCTCACGTGAGCGGAGGCAGCGACGGTCGCGTGGAGGTCGACGATCCGCCGGGTCTTTCCTATCTGCGGGGATTCGGCAACGAGCATCACAGCGAGGCCGTCGAGGGTGCGCTGCCGTGGGGGCAGAATTCCCCCCAGCGTGCGCCGTACGGTTTGTACGCGGAGCAGCACTCGGCGACCGCGTTCACCGAACCACGCGAACACAACCGCAGAACATGGACCTACCGGATCATGCCGTCTGCCGCGCACGGGCCGTTCGAGCGCGTGGACAGCCGTGGCTGGGTGTCGGCGCCGGTGTCCGGAGGCGTGCTCACCCCCAACCGGATTCGGTGGGATCCGCTGCCTCCACCGGCACCCGGGACGGATTTCGTGGACGGGATCATCACCTACGCCGTCAACGGCGACGTCCACGCCCGCACCGGCATAGCCGTACACCTCTATTCCATGTCGTCGTCGATGACCGACCGGTACTTCGTCGACTCCGACGGGGAACTGCTGTTCGTCCCCCAGGACGGGGAACTGCTGCTCTGCACCGAGTTCGGGCGCCTCGCGGTCGGTCCGGGCGAGATCGCGGTGATCGGCCGTGGCGTGCGCTTCCGCGTCGAGCTGCTGGGGGAACGGGCGTCGGGCTACGTCTGTGAGAATTACGGGTCTGCCTATGCGCTGCCCGAACTCGGCCCCATCGGGGCGAACGGTCTCGCACACGCACGCGACTTCCTCTATCCCACCGCCTGGTACGAGGACCGGAACGGACCTGTCGAACTGGTGAACAAGTTCGGTGGACAACTCTGGGCGACCGAGCTGGATCATTCCCCACTCGACGTGGTCGCCTGGCACGGCACGCACGGTGCCTACAAGTACGACCTCGGCAGGTTCAACGCGATGACCACCGCGGGGTGGGACCATCCCGACCCGTCGATCTTCACCGTGCTCACCTCCCCGACGCCGATACCGGGCCAGGCGAACGTCGATTTCTGTGTCTTCCCCGACCGGTGGGTGGTTGCGGAGCGCACCTTCCGGCCACCGCATTTCCACCGCAACGTCATGACCGAGTTCATGGGACTCGTACGCGGGCGCCACGATTCGAAGGCCGAGGGGTTCGTACCCGGCGGTGCGTCCCTCCACAACCAGTGGGGCGCGCATGGTCCCGATGCGGAGACGTTCGACCTTGCCACCGCGGCCGACCTGGTACCGGTCAAGCTCGAGAACACCCTCTCGTTCATGTTCGAGACGCGATCGGCGCTCACCGTGACCGACGCCGCCTACCGCTGTGCGCACCGTCAGACGGACTACGACGCGTCGTGGTCCGGGCTCATCCGTCGCTTCACCCCGCCTTCTTCCTGAGGAGTCCCGATGACCGACCTCTCCACCCCCGTCCCCGCCCCCGTCACAATTCCCGACTCCGGCCTGCGTATCGGAGGGCGGACCGTCCCGGCGCAGTCCGGTGCACACTTCTCGTCGATCAATCCGGCGACCGAAGAAGTCGTCGCCGAAGTGGCAGCGGGCGGCGCCGCAGACATCGACGCCGCCGTCGACGCGGCCCGCGACACCTTCGAGTCCGGAGTGTGGTCGCGCATGCCCGGCGCCGAGCGTGGGCGAATCCTCACGCGCGTGGCGGATCTCCTCGAACAGCACGCGCCCGAGTTGTCCGCGCTCGAGACAGCGGAGATGGGAAAGCTCTACGCCGACACCGTGGCCGGTGACATTCCCGCTGCCGCCGCGTCGTTCCGTCATTACGCCGGCTGGGCCGACAAGATTGCCGGCGAGGCGATGATCCTTCCGGATGTCGGCCCCCAGCACCGATTCGGATTCACGCTGCGGCAGCCTCTCGGCGTGGTCGGTGCGATCACACCGTGGAACAACCCGACCGTGGTTGCGGCGTGGAAGATCGCACCCGCGCTCGCAGCCGGATGCTCGGTGGTGGTCAAACCCGCAGAGGACGCATCGCTGGCGACGCTCAGGCTGGCCGACCTGCTCGCCGAAGCCGGTGTGCCTGACGGCGCGTTCAACGTCGTCCCCGGGCTCGGTCCCGAGGCCGGTGCTGCGCTCGCCGCGCACACCGGCATCGACAAGATCACTTTCACGGGAAGCCCCGCGGTCGGAAAGACCATCACCTCGCTCGCGGGCGAGAAGTTCCGGAAGGTCACCCTCGAGCTGGGCGGCAAGGCCCCGCAGTTGATCTTCCCGGACGCGGACCTCGACGCGTCGCTGCCGTGGATCGCGATGGGCAACTTCTACCACCAGGGCCAGGTGTGCGCGGCGGGTACGAGGGTGATCGTGCACGAGTCGATCGCCGACCAGGTGGTGGAAGGGCTCGTCGAGTTCGCCCGCAACGCGGTCGTCGGCGACCCCTTCGACCCGGCCAGCACCCAGGGCACGATCGTCAATCGCAAGCAACTCGACCGCATCCTCGGCTACATCGAGAAGGGGCGCAGTGAGGGCGCCCAGCTCGTCACCGGAGGATCCCGCATCGGCGACCGCGGTTTCTTCGTCGAACCCACCGTGTTCCGCGGCACGAACGACCTCACCATCGCGCAGGACGAGATCTTCGGCCCGGTCGCCACGGTCATCACGTTCAAGACCACCGACGAGGCGGTCCGGCTCGCGAACACCACCAAGTACGGCCTCAACGCCTTCATCTTCAGCCAGAACCTCTCCACGGTGCACAGCGTCATCCCGCAGTTGCGGGTCGGAACGGTGTGGGTCAACGGCTGGGGAGTGCCCGACCCGGCGCTACCCTGGGGCGGGCGCGACGCCAGCGGTATCGGCCGCGAACTGGGCCGCAGCGGCCTCGAAGCGTTCACCGAGGAGAAGACGGTTCACCTCGGTTACTGACCGAAGGAACAGGCAACACAGTGCAATCCGGTAACGCAGGTACGCAGGGTGATTCGGCGCAGACGACGGCAGGCACCGGTGCGCTCGCGGACATCAGGGTGCTCGAACTGGGCACCCTGATCGCGGGTCCGTTCGCCGGACGCCTGCTCGGCGACATGGGCGCAGACGTCATCAAGATCGAGGATCCCGCTCGTCCCGACCCGCTGCGTACATGGGGACAGGGCGAGCGGGACGGGCATCGATTCTTCTGGACGGTGCACGCCCGCAACAAGCGCTGCATCACTCTCGATCTGCGCGCTCCAGACGGTCAGGAACTGTTCCGGCGCCTGGTCGCCGAATCGGACGTCATCGTCGAGAACTTCCGGCCGGGCACCCTCGAGAAGTGGGGACTCGGGTACGACGTGCTGTCCGAGATCAATCCGGGCCTCGTCCTGGCCCGCGTGTCCGGGTACGGGCAGACCGGTCCCAAGGCCGGGCACGCGGGTTACGCGTCGGTCGCCGAGGCCGAGAGCGGTCTGCGGCACCTCAACGGCTATCCCGGGCAGGCCCCGCCGCGACTCGCGCTGTCCCTCGGCGACACCCTCGGTGGCATGTTCGCCGTCCAGGGGGTGCTCGCCGCGCTGCTCAGCCGTGAACGCACGGGACGTGGACAGATCGTGGACGTCGCATTGACGGAAGCGTGCTTCGCGGTCCAGGAATCCGTGGTGCCCGACTACGACGCCGCCGGCGTGGTACGGGGCCCGTCCGGCACCCGCCTCGAGGGGATCGCCCCGTCGAATCTCTACCGGACAGCCGACGACATGTGGATCGTCATCGCCGCCAACCAGGACACCGTCTTCCGGAGGCTGTGCGCTGCGATGGACTCCCCGGAACTCGCAGACGACCCGCGTTTCGCCGACCACCTTTCCCGCGGCACCAACCAGGACGAACTCGACGCACTGATCGGGCGATGGGCGGCGACCTGGACGCTCGACGACCTGCTCGCACACCTGTCTGCGGCGGGCGTCGTCGCCGGTCCGGTCAACACGGTCGCGGAAGTGGTGCGCGATCCGCAGTTCCAGGCCCGCGGAATGCTTGTGCCGCACCACGACGAGCGCACGGGCCGCGACGTGCTCGGGCCTGGTGTCGTGCCGGTCCTCGCCGGCACACCCGGATCGGTTCGCATGGCGGGCGCACCGATCGCCGGTTACGACAATGCCGCCGTCTACGGCGACATCCTCGGACTCGCCGAGGCCGAGCAGGACGCGCTCCGCGAGCGCGGGATCATCTGAGTTCGGGCGAGACGCCGCTGGGCATGTTCAATCCGCCGCGCGCACTCTAAAGTGGAACCTGTTCCAGTCTTCCACTGTCTCCCGAGGAGTGCCGAATGCACACGCCCCTTTGCGACGAACTCGGCATCGAGTTCCCCATCTTCGCCTTCACCCACTGCCGTGACGTTGTCGTCGCCGTGTCGAAGGCGGGCGGGTTCGGTGTCCTCGGCGCCGTCGGGTTCACCCCCGAGCAGCTCGAAGTGGAGCTGAACTGGATCGATGAGCACATCGGCGACCGTCCGTACGGCGTGGACATCGTGATTCCGAACAAGTACGAGGGTATGGACACCGACCTCTCGGCCGAAGAACTCACCAAGATGCTGCAGTCGATGGTGCCGCAGGAAACCCTCGATTTCGGGCGCAAGATTCTCACCGACCACGGTGTGCCGCTGCCCGAAGGAGACGATAACGCGTTGCAGCTTCTCGGCTGGACGGAGGCAACGGCCACCCCGCAGGTCGACGTTGCCCTCCAGCATCCGAAGGTCACGCTCATCGCCAACGCACTCGGGACGCCTCCGGCGGACATGATCGCGCACATCCACGAATCCGGGCGCAAGGTTGCGGCCCTGTGCGGATCCCCCTATCAGGCGCGCAAGCACGCCGACGCCGGAGTCGACATCATCATCGCCCAGGGCGGAGAAGGTGGCGGACACTGCGGCGAAGTCGGCTCGATCGTGTTGTGGCCACAGGTGGTCAAAGAGGTTGCGCCGGTGCCTGTCCTGGCAGCGGGCGGTATCGGCAGCGGCCAGCAGATCGCGGCCGCCCTGGCGCTGGGCACGCAGGGCACCTGGTCCGGTTCCCAGTGGCTGATGGTCGAAGAGGCCGAGAACACCGCCGTGCAGCAGGCGGCCTACGTCAACGCCACCAGTCGCGACACCGTGCGCAGCCGCTCGTTCACGGGCAAGCCCTGCCGGATGCTCCGCAACGACTGGACCGAGGCGTGGGAGCAGGACGACACCCCGGAGCCTTTGGGAATGCCTCTGCAGTACATGGTCTCGGGCATGGCCGTCGCTGCGACGCACAAGTACCCGGACGATTCCGTCGACGTCGCGTTCAACCCCGTCGGGCAGGTCGTCGGCCAGTTCTCGAAGGTCGAGAAGACCTCCGCGGTCATCGAGCGGTGGGTGCAGGAGTACCTCGACGCGACCGGCACGCTCGAGCGGCTGAACGAGGCCGCGAGCGCCTGACCGGGACGATCACGTGGCCGCTGCGCTCCGGCGCGGCGGCCACCGTTCGTTCGCCGGCTGCGCGCGGTCGTGTTCTGCCCGCGCTCTTGCGCAGTGCCGCTCCCGGCTCCTGCTCAGCCCGTCGGCGTCAGCAGATCTTCCAGCCCGGTGGCCGGGTATCCACCGTCGCGACACAATTGCACGGTCGGTGCCCGTCGTCCCGGGTACTCGATGCACGGCATGTTCCGTGCCCCGCGCACCGCGACCGGCGAATCGGCCGGCAACGTGCAGTACAGATCCGGCGGGGTTTCCGGAACGTCGAGTTCGGTGGGCGACCGGCGTTGCTCCGGTGGCAGGAACCCGCTGATACACGGCGGCGGATCGTTGTACGAATTGACGAAATACGTGTTCTGCGCCGGGTTGTCGACGTTGGGCAGGCCGGCGGACTGTGTCGACGCCATGATCGAGGGGAAGAGCACGAGTATCTGCTCGAGCGACGGTTGATACACCGCCGCGACCTGCTCGACCGTGATGAGGTTCGCCAGGAGCAGGGGCAGGGTGGGTTCGGCGTCCTCGAACAATGCCTGCACCTGCGCGGCGGCAGGCGCGCCGACCCCGAGCAGGGTGCGGATATCGGTGTCGGAGTCACGGAGTTGCCCGGTCGTGCCGGCGAGTGACGATGCCCATCGGGTGATGGCGTCCGAGGATGCCACCTGTGTCTCGAGCAGCGGCCCGACCTGATCCAGCAGGGTCGCCGTGCTGTCGATGCTCGCGGCTGCCTCACCGCTCACTGCCGCCGCAGACTCGATGAGCGTCCGCAACGCGTCGTCCGAATCGGCGACAGCGGAGTGGGTTTCGTCGAGCAGCACGGACAGACGGTCGGTCCCGACCGACTGCAAGGTGCTGTCGAGTTGATCGAGTGCCCGTCCGATGGGCTCGGGCACCGACACACGGTCGGACCCGACGACGTCACCGTCGCCCAGGTACGGCGCGTCGGCGCCGGCAGGCAGGAACTCGACGTACTGCTCGCCGATGGCCGACATGCTCCGGACCTGAACCGCGGCGTCCGCGGGGACGGGTACGCCCGAATCGAGGGACAGCACGGCTTCCGCACCGCCGATCGTCATCGTCACAGCGGTCACGCGCCCGATCTCGACTCCGCGGTAGGTCACGTTGGCCGACGGGTACAGACCGGCTCCGTCGGTGAGTTCCAGCCGGACGTCGTAGCGGCCGATGCCGACCAGGCGAGGCACCTCCACGACCCACAGCGCGACGACGAGGACGGCAGCGAGTCCGATCGCGAAGAACGCGAGCAGGCGGGTTCGCAACGCCGCGGTAGGACTCATCGCGGGGCCTCCCCTGACGGGGGAACGAGCAACGACACCAGGTCGGGGAGGGGAGCGGCACCGCCGGTGAGCGCACCCTCGAACGGAGTGCCGAGCAGCAACGCGTTCTCGAGCGTCGGCAGGGTCAGATCGAGAATGACGGTGCCGTTCGCATAGTCGCCCCGAACCGCGTTGCGGTACGTGTCGATCGGGAACGGGAAGGTCAGCAGGTACCGCAGCGATTCGGTCAGCGAGTCGCCGGAGGCTGCCAGTGACGACAGGATCGGCTCGAGATCTCGCAGATTCGCAACCACGTCGTCGCCGCTCGCCTCGACGACCTCGGTGGCGACCCGCCCGAACTGCCCGAGGGAATCGGCGGCACGGGTCAGTTCCGCGCGCTGAGCCGCCAGCACCTCGAGCGCAGGCGCGAGTTGATCCGCGGCCGCGGCGATCCGGTCGTTGTGCACGGCAACCTCCGCGGCAAGTGCGTCGATGGACTCCATCGCGCTCACGATCCCGTTCCGCTGGGCATCGAGTCCACTCAGTACGGCGTCGAGCCGGACGAGCACCGCACGCGTCGATTCCTGTCGTCCGTCCAGCGCGCGGTTGAGCTCGAGGGAGATCTCCTGAGCCTGCGCGAGCCCGCCGCCGCTGAGGACCAGGGAGAGCGACGAGAGCGTCTGTTCGGTGGTGGGAAAAGCACCCGACCGTTCCAGGGGGATGACGTCGCCGTCCGCGAGACGGCCGCGTGCGGGTTCGCCCACCGGCGGTGACAGTTCGACGTGTGCGGAGCCGAGCAGGCTCGTCTGACCGATTGCGGCGTTCGCGTTGGCGGGCAGCACGGTGGAGCCGTCCAGCATCACCGTCACCTCGGCGTGCCCGTTGCTCAACCGAAGCCCCGACACGCGGCCGACCGTCACATCACCCACCCGTACGCGCGAATTACGTTCCAGTGTCGTCACATCCGGCATCTCGAGGGTGACCTCGAAGGCGTCGGCCCCGTGCCCGCGCGTGCCGGGCAGGTCGAGCGAGTTGAGTCCTTGCCAGTCGCATCCGGTCACCACGAGAACACACGCGAGCATGCCTGCCGCTACCGCCGGGCGCGTACTCACGGCGACCCCGGCGAGAGGAGTTCGGTCAGGTCGGTGGGTGCCGGGGCGCCCGGTGCGAGATCCGGCTCGGTGTAGACGAGTTGGTCGGGCAGCGCGCCCACACCCCGGGTGGGATTGATGCGCGCCGGCGGATACTCCGTCGCGAGCAGCGGAAGGATCGGGCCCAGGTATTGCACGCACAGTTCGGAACCGGTGTGGGCGTCCACCTGTTCCGCAGCGGCCAGTGCCGAGCAGATGAACTGGGCCGGGTTCGCAAAGTTGGTCAGCGCGAGCGCCGACACGACGGTGTTGTGGGCCGGCTGGTAGATGTTCTGCAGGTTCGACAATGCGGTCGGCGCGACATGGAGCACCTGGGCGATGCCGTCACGCTGTGCCGCGAGCGTCTCGGCGAGCACAGCGGTGCGATCCACGGTCGTGTCGATCTCCTCGCGATTGGTGCGGACGAACCGTTCGACATCGACGAGCACGGTGTCGAGTCCGGCCAGCGCAGCGCCCATCTCGTCGCGGTTCGCGTCCAGGACATCCGTCACCGCGGCAAGCCGGTCGTGGAAGGACACGATCTGGTCGCCGCTCGCCGACAGCGCGTCGACGAATACCTGCAGGTTGCCCAGCGTGCCGAAGAGGTCGCTACGGCCGTCCGAGACGGTGCGCATCGCTGCCGACAGTTCCCGCAGAGATTCGCGGATCGCGGGGCCGTGCCCCTCGGCATTGTCGGCAGCGACGTCGAGCACCTCACCGAGCGGCCCCCGCGCATCGTCGTCGGTCGGACCGAGTTCGGTGGTCAGGCGAGCCAGTTGCGCGGTGATCTCGTCCCATTCGACCGGTACCGCTGTGCGGTCGAGCGTGATGCTCGCGCCCGGAGCGAGTTCGGGTCCGCCGGTGTAGGGCGGAGTGATCTGGAGGAAGCGGGCCGAGACCAGTGTCGGCGCCATGAGCGCGGCCTCTGCGGCGGCCGGGATGCGATGGGCTGCGTCGACGGTGAATGTCACCAGCACCCGGTCGCCGCGCGGTGCGATGCCGGTGATCCGTCCGACCTCGACCCCCATGATGCGCACATCGTCGCCGACGTACAGGCCACGTGCAGTCGTGAACTCCGCCGAATATTCGTCGGTCGCACGCCACGGCACGACGGTGAACGACACGACGGCGATCACCGCCAGGACGAGCAGCGGCACCACCCACGTCAGGAACCCTGTGCTCCGCTTCACGGAGTACCTCCCGGAACGGTGATACCGGCATCGTCGAGCGCCCGCGTGAGGGCCGGTTCGATGATCTGCATCGGCAGCAGATTCTGGATGTAGGAGTTGAAGAACGGGCCCGACGCGACCGCCTCGCCGAGTTCGGTCGCGTACGGACCGAGCCTGTCGATGGCGAGCGCGATGTTGTCGCGGTTGCGTTCGAGGACGGCAAGAACCGCGTTGACCCTGGTCAGCGTGGGCGTCAGCTGGGCCTCGTTGTCTGCGACCAGGTTCGAGATCTCCACGGACAACGCGTCGACGTTGGCGAACAACGTGTCGAGTGCTGCGCGACGGCGGTCGAGTTCGCCGAGCACGAGGTCGGCGTCGACGATGAGCGAGTCGATAGCGTCGCTGCGCTCGGCGAGCACCGCGGTGACCTGCTCCGCGTGCGTGAGCAGTTCGCGCAACGAGGCGTCGCGGCTCGCCACCGTCTCGGACAGGCGCATCACCCCGTCCACGGCGGCACCGACGTCGTCGGGTGTCTCGCGCAGGGTGTCGGACAGCACGCGCATCGAGGTACGGAGCTGTTCGGCGTCGAGTTCGGCTGCGGTATCGGCGAGATCACCGAGGGCGTCCGTCAGCTGGTACGGGGCGGTGGTCCGGTCGAGGTCCATCGTGCTGCCCGGTTCGAGTCTCCCCGGACCTGCCGGACGTACGCGCAGGTGCCGTGCACCCAGTGCGGTGGCGGTCGCGATGTCGACGGTCGTGTCGGTGCCGAGTGTGACCCGCTGGTCGACGGTGAATGTGACGGCGACGGCGTCGTGGTCGATGACGATGTCGAGCACACGGCCGGCGTCCTTGCCCGACACCTGCACGGCGTCCCCGGGGTTCAGACCGCCGGCGTCGACGAAACGCGCGCGATAGGTGGACCCGGAGTCGAACAGCGGCAGTGACCGGATGTTCAGGGCGCACAGCACGAGAACGATCAGCACGACCGTGCCGATCACACCCACGCGGGTGGGATTCATGTCGCGGAACTGTGTCATGCCGGGGCGCACCTGCCCGTCGTTTGACCGAACAGGGGCGAGGTGACGGTGTTGCCGGAGGGGTCGCTGACCTTGATGAGCATTCCGCACAGGTAGTAGTTGAAGAACCCGCCGTAGGCGCCGAGTCTGGTGAGTGCGGCGTACGCATCGGACAGCCGTGTCGCCAGGCTGTCGATGGTGTCGCTGCGGGACTCCAGTTGTGCCGCCACGAGTTCGGTTTCGCGGAGCGTACCGGCAAGCGGGGAGCGCGTCCGGCTGAGCAGGTCCGCGACGGATCCGCTCGCCGCATCGAGACGGGTGACCGATTCGCCCAGCATCACCGAATCCTGCGCAAGTCCCGACAGCAGTTCCTGCGCGCGCACGAGTGCGGCGTCGACCGTGTCGCGGTGCGCAGCGAGAGTGGCCAGCACCGCGTTCAGGTTCGTGATCACCTGCCCGACCAGGAGATCCCGGTCGGCGATGGCCGACGTCAGGGACGCGGCATGGGCAAGCACCGACTCCACCGTTCCGCCCTGGCCCTGCAGTACGGAGATGAGATCTGCGGACAGCCGGTTGACCTGGTCCGGGTCGAACGCGCGGAACAGCGGTGTGAAACTGCCGACGAGCACGTCCAGATCCAGTGCCGGGCGGGTCCGTCCGGGACCGATCGTCTCGTCGGCACTCATCGGGACGAGTTCTCCCGGACCATCGGACAATTCGAGATAACGGTCGCCGACGAGGTTGAGGTAACGGACCGTCGCGACGGTCGCCCGGGTCGGCGTGTAGACGGAGTCGACCTCGAAGACGATGTCGATGCGGTTTCCGTCGGCGAACTCGACCTTCTCCACCCGCCCCACTTCCACGCCGGACACCCGGACGAACTGACCCGGCTCGAGTCCGGACACGTCCTCGAACACAGCGTGATACCGGGTGTAGTCACCGAAGCGCACCTGACCGAAGACGACGAACAACCCGGCGAGGATCAGCGTCATGACGACGGCGTAGATGCCGGCCGCGATCGCGGTACGCGTCATCCGGCTCCTCCGCCCAGCAGTTCGAACAGGGATTCCGGTACGAATACCGGTGCGGTGTTCCGTCTCTCGAACGGATCGGCCCCGGTGCGAGCGACCACGTAAGGCGCAGGTGTTTCGTCGAGGGTGACGATCGGCAGTGCGCCGCACCGCGGACCACCCGTCGCGGCGACCACCGGAAGGTTGCGCGGATACTCGTACGGGTCGACACCGAGCAGCAGCGTCGAATTGAGCATCATCGACGATCCGTTGCCGCCGGACGACGGTTCGGCGAGTTGCCTGGCACGGTCGGCACCCTGGAAGAAGCAGGGCAGAACAGGGGAGTACTCCTCGAGCAGCGACGCGGTGGGGCGCAGGAGGTCGAGCACGTCGATGATCTGCGCGGTGTTCGGTTCCACGACGCGCCTCCCTGCGTCGCCCATCCCGATGGTGGCGAGCAGCAAGCGGTCGAGATCGTCGGCGCGCTCGACGATCGTTGCTCCGGTCACCGTCAGGTTGCCGAGCGCCTCCGTCACCTCGTCGGTCACCGGCGTGTAGATGTCCGCGGTGGCTTCGGCAGCGGTGAGGTCGCGTCGAATCACCTCGATGCGCGGCTCGAGTCGTGCGAGCACGGCATCGGTGTCCGACACAGCCGCGCCGAGTGTGTCGCCCCGGCCGCGCAGGGCGGACGCCAACGCGCCGAGGGTCCGGTTGAGCTTCGCGGGGTCGACGGCCTGCAGCACCCCGGACAGCGACTCGAACACGGTCTGCGTCTCCACCGTCACGCTCGAAGCCTGCAACACCGCGCCGTCGGACAACCCGGGAGTGCCGGTCGATCCGGTGCCGGTGAGGGAGACGTACTTGGCGCCGAACACTGTCGTCGCCAGGATCTCGGCCTCCGCGGTGGACGGGATGCGCGCCGCGTCGGCGGGGTCGAGGCGAATGACTACCTCGGCCCCGGCAGGAGTGTGCCGGACTTCGGTCACGGTGCCGACCTGCACACCGTGCGCCTTGACCATCACGCCGCGCTCGAGCATCAGCCCCGCCCGGCCGGTGTCGACCGTGACGGTCACCCCCGAAGCGAACGCTCCCCGGAAGGCGAGTCCGACGACGACCAGCACTACCGCGGCGACGACGACGAAGCCCGCTGTGGCCAGTCTGTGCAACCCGGTGCTCCGCATCCGTCCTGCCCGCACCGCTCTCACCCGGCCAGATGCAGCTGGCGGGCGCTGCCGTAGAGGACCAGCGAAATGAGCAGGGTGATCGTCACGACGGCGATGAGGGACATGCGCACCGCGCGGCCCGTTGCGACACCCACACCGGAAGGACCACCGCTCGCGGTGAATCCGTAGTAGCTGTGCACGGTCATGACGACGAGTGCCATCGCGACCGCCTGGAAGAACGACCACGCCACGTCGGCCGGGCGCAGGAACGTGGAGAAATAGTGGTCGTACACCCCCGGGGACTGACCGAGAACGACCACGGTGGCGATACGGCTCGACAGAAAAGCGGCGAGCACGGACAGCGCGTAGAGCGGAATCACCGCGATCAGGCCGGCCAGGATGCGGGTACCCACCAGGTACGGCACCGAGCGGATGGCCATGACTTCGAGGGCGTCGATCTCTTCACTGATGCGCATCGCGCCGAGTTGTGCGGTGGTGCCCGCGCCGATGGTCGCGGCCAGGCCCACTCCGGCGGTCACGGGCGCGACGACCCGCACGTTGACGTAGGCGGACAGGAACCCGGTGAGCGCTTCGACCCCGATATTGCCCAGAGACGTGAACCCCTGCACCGCGACCGTCGCACCGGCGAACAGGGTGAGGAACCCCATGATCGCGACGCTCCCACCGATCATCGCGAGAATGCCGGTCCCGAGCCCGATCTCGGAGACCACGCGCAGTGTTTCGCGTGGATAGTGGCGGGCGGCCCGTCCGGTCGAGGCGAGTGCACCGATCGAGAAGACCACCTGACGGCCGACGGTGTCGACCGCGCGGTCGAGACCGTGACCGGTCCGGCGCGCAGCGTGCGCGACCCGCCCGCCGGTGGGCCGTGGCACGCTCACCGACCCATCACCGCGATCCCGATCGAGGTGAGCAGCATGTTCGCGAGGAACAGGGCGACGAACGCGAACACCACGGTCTCGTTGACCGCTTCGCCGACACTCTTCGGTCCGCCGGTGACGGACAGGCCGCGGTGACATGCGATGAGACCTGCGAGCAGCCCGAAGACGGCCGCCTTGAGTTCCGACAGCAGGAGTTCTCCCGGCCCCACGAGCAAGGTGACGCCCGCGGCGTAGGCGCCCGGGTCGATGTTCTGGAAGGTCACCGAGAACAAGAATCCGCCGGTGAGCCCGATCGCGCACACCGCCCCGTTGAGCGTCACCGCGACGGCAGTCGACGCGAGCGCGCGCGGCAGCACCAGGCGCGCCGCGGGATCGATACCGAGGACTTCGAGGGCAGCGATCTCCTCACGGATGGTGCGCGATCCGAGATCCGCTGCGATGGCTGTGGCGCCTGCTCCGGCCACGACGAGAACCGTCACCAGGGGACCGATTTGTGTGATCGCGCCGAGGCCGGCGCCCGCACCGCTGAGATCACCCGCGCCGATCTCCAGCAGCAGCGAATTGAGGGTGAAGACCACCAGGACGGTGAACGGGATGGACATGAGGACCGTCGGGACGAGGGACACGCGCGCGATGAACCAGAACTGCGAGAGGAATTCACGCCACTGGAACGGGCCCCGGAACGCACTCACGAATGCGTCGAGCGACAACGCGTAGAAACTCCCGAGGGCGCGCGCTGCGGTACCGGGCACCGATCCCATCGATCCTCGCTTCTCCCACGGGGTCTTCCTGGCGTTCGGCTAGACGTTATCGGTGTCCCGATGTCGTTGTGAGAGGTTCGAGGAGGTGTGTCGTGTCCGGCGACAACGGCACGAATTCGGCATCGCCGCGCTCACGGACCCAGACCGGATCGGCGCAGTGCCATCGTTCCGCGGCGAGCGATCGGGTGAGGATTTTGAACGTCGCGGTCCGGGGGAACTCGCGGCAGACGCGCACGAGTGTAGGCACCTGCTTGGGGCCGAGATCGGTCTGCTCGGCGAGAAAAAGGGCGAATCTCTTCGCGTCGAATTCCTCGGCGACAGTGGGTATGACGGCCGCCATCACGCGATCACCCACGTGCCGGTCGGGGACCCCGTACACGGACACCTGGGCGAAACCCGGGTATCGCATCAAGACTCGCTCGATGGGCGCGGACCCGAGGTTCTCGCCGTCGACACGGAGCCAACCGGAACTGCGGCCGGCGAAATAGACGAACCCATCCGCGTCCCGGTAACCGAGGTCTCCGCTGTGGTACTTCCCGTCGCGGAGACGTTCGGCGTCGGCTTCGGGATTGTTGTAGTAGCCGCTGAACATTCCGGCTCCACGAGTGTTGACCAACTCGCCGGTGGCGTCGTCGGCGTTGACGATCCGGCCGTCGCTGTCGAATTCGGCGGGAGGACACGGCTTCCCGGTTTCCGGATGGAGGATGTCGATGCCGTCGGGGAGCGTTCCGAGCGCCCCGGGCGGCGCACCGGGGGTGGCGGCGATGGAGACGCCGCCCTCGGTGGACCCGAAGCCGTCCACGACCCGGGCGCCGAATCGCCGGGTGAACTCCGCGACCGCAGGCGCCGTGCCTTCGTTGCCGTACATGATGCGCAGACGATTGTCGGCGTCGTCCGCGCGCTCCGGTGTCGCGACGATGTACGACAAGGGTTTGCCGACGTAGTTCGCGTAGGTGACACCGAACTTCCGGAGATCGGTGACGAACCCGGATGCCGAGAACCGGCGCCGCAGTGCCACACCGCTCTCGGCTGCCAGCGCCACGCCCCAGCCGGCCATGATCGCGTTGGAGTGGAACATCGGCATCGACAGGTAGACCACGTCATCCGGCCCGAGGCCGAACCGCTCCGCGAGCATGAGCCCCGGGCCGGTCACCTTCCCGTGGGTGCAGCGCACCGCTTTCGGATCTCCGCTCGTCCCCGAAGTGAAGATGAGCATGAACAAGTCGTCGGGCTTCGTCTGCGCGACCACCGGGGCCGAGCCTGCGAACGGAGCGAGCATCTCCGGCCACTCGGCGGAGTCGACGTCGATCACGCGCACGCCGGGAAGGTCGAGACCGTCGAGCAGTGGCAGGTGAGCGGATTCGGTGAAGACCACCCGGCAGTCGGTGAGCGCGATGTCGCGGGCGAGCGCCTCGCCTCGGCGGGTGGTGTTCAGGCCCGCGACCACCGATCCGGACAGCGCGGCGGCACCGAGCAGCAGGGAGAACTCGGGCACATTGTCCATCAGCACCCCGATGTGCGGGGGAGCGTTCTCGTCGAGCAGGTCGCGCAGCAACGCCGCGCGGTCGTGCGAGGCGCGGACGTGTTCCCGCCACGAGATGCGGGTGTCCTCGAAGGCCATGCCACGGTCGTCGATGTCGGACAGGCGTGTGAGCAGCGAGGTCACAGTGGGATCGGCGGTCATGGCAGTCCTCGTCGTCCGGTCAGGCGGGGGTGTCGGCGAGTACCCGGCCGAGCGCACGAAGTTGCGCGGTGGCCGAACCGAGGAGGAACTCGTGCTGTTTGGCGGCGAGGAAGTATCGGTGGACGGGATGGTCCTCGTCGAGGCCGACGCCGCCGTGCACGTGGATCGCGGTATGTGCCACGCGGTGTCCCGCATCGGCCGCCCAGAATGCGGCACTGCGGAGTTCCTCGGCGTGCGGTTCGCCGGAGGCCATCCGGTGGGCGGCCTGCCACAAGGTCAGGCGTACCGCCTTGGTGTCGATGTAGGCGTCCGCGAGTCGCTGCGCGACAGCCTGGAAACTGCCGATCGGCCTGTCGAACTGGATGCGTTCGCGGGCGTACTGCGCGGTGAGCTCGAGTGCGCGGTCGAGCACTCCGCACTGGTAGGCGGCCGACCCGAGCAGGGTCCGATCCCGCAGCCGGGCGGCCACGGCTGCGCCGTCCGTGCCGAGCACCCGGCCGGCGTCGAGCTCGACCCCGTCCAGCGTGAGGATGCCTCTGCTGCCGCGGTCGGTCGTTGCCTGGCGGGTGACCCCGGCACCCGGGTCGTCGGACCGCACGAGGAAGACCGCGACGGAGTCCTCCAGCGACGCCGGGACCAGGAATCCGTCGGCGACCGGCGCGGCGTCGACGACCGTCTTGGTGCCGTCGAGCACGTACCCGTCGTCCGCGGCGTGTGCTCGGGTGGTGGGGACCACCGGATCGTCGTCGAGTTCTTCGGACAGTGCGGCGGTGAGGATCGTCCCACCGGCGGCAGCCGGCCTGCCCCACTCCGACACCTGCTGCGGCGTACCGAATTCACCGATGACGGAGGCACACACCGCGATCGACGTCAGATACGGGACGGCGGCAACCCCGCGGCCGAGTTCGAGCAGGATGCTTGCCTGCTCGAGCGGCCCGTACCCGTCACCGCCCACCGACTCGGGCAATGCCGCGCCGAGGATTCCGGACGAGGCGAGGAGGTCCCACAAGGTCCGGTCGATCCGGTCGTCGAGCGAGTCGAGCACGCGCAGATGGTCGTTGGTGACGATGTCGGTGACGATGCTGCGGGTCAGGCTCGACAGGTCCTGTTGAGCCTCGGTGAGGGTGAAGTCCACGGTGGAGGATCCTTCGTTAGCGCTTGGCGGGAGGCTGGCCGAGGGCGGCCATCGCGATGATGTCGCGCTGGACCTCGTTGGTGCCTCCGCCGAAGGTGAGAATGAGGGAACTGCGGTGCATACGTTCGATCCGTCCGCGCAGCAGCGCGCCCGGAGAGTTCTGACGGATCGTCGACGCGGGTCCCAGGATCTCCATGAGCACACGGTAGGCCTCGGTGGCGAATTCGGTACCGAACACCTTGTTCGCCGACGCCGGCCCGGGCCCGAGCGGCGTCTTGCCGGAACTCGACGCGATATCCCAGTTCATCAACTGGAGGTATTCCGCACGGGCGTGCACCCGCGCCAGACCGACCTGCACCCATTCCTGGTCCACGACGCGGCGTCCGTCGGGCAGCCTCGTCTGCTGCGCCCAGCGGCGCACCTCGCCGAGCGCGGTGAGCACCGGTCCGGCGGACGTGAGCGCGACACGCTCGTGGTTGAGCTGATTGGTGATCAGGGACCATCCGGCGTTCTCCTCGCCCACCAGAGCGGACGCAGGGACACGGACGTTCTCGAAATAGGTGGCGCTCGTGTCCGGACCGGCCATGGTGTGGACCGGGGTATACGAGAACCCCTCCGCGTCGGTGGGCACGATGAGAACGCTGATGCCCTTGTGTTTCTTCGCATCCGGGTCGGTTCGCACCGCAAGCCACACGTAGTCGGCGTACGCGATCAGGCTCGTCCACATCTTCTGGCCGTTGATCACCCACTCGTCGCCGTCGCGCACGGCCGTGGTGCGCAACGACGCGAGATCCGTTCCGGCTTCGGGCTCGGAGTAACCGATGGAGAAGTGCAGTTCGCCCGCGGAGATGCGCGGGAGGAAATACTCCTTCTGCTCCGCGGTGCCGTAATGCATGATCGTCGGCGCCACCGAATCGATGGTGAGGAACGGGACCGGTGCGCCTGCGATCGCGGCTTCGTCGGTGAAGATCAGCTGGTCCATCGCGGAGCGGTTCTGGCCGCCGTACTCCTCGGGCCAGCCCAGCGTGAGCCAGCCGTCCTTGCCCATCTGCTGCACGATCTCGCGGTAGACGTTGCCGGCCCCGTACTCGCCGGTCGTCGCGGCGAGGGCCTCACGCCGTTCCGGAGTCATGAGATGGGTGAAATAGTGTCGCAATTCCTCACGTAGCGCTTGTTGCTCGGAGGTATAGCTGATGTCCACGAACGCTCCACTTCGCCGCTGCGGGATTAGCGCGAATCATTGCACAGAAATGGAACGCGTTCTAGCCTGAGGCGGTCGGGTCGGTACGAAAGTGAAACGGGGTTCGGGTCATGGATGTCAAGGTCGACTTCGACCGCTGCGAGGCGAACGGCGTGTGTGTCGGGGTGGCGCCCGAGGTGTTCGATCTCAACGACGACGACGAGTTGCTCGTGAAGCACCCGGTTCCCGAGGGTAGTGAGGCGAACGTTCGTGAGGCAATTGCGCAGTGCCCCAGGGCAGCCCTGTCCGAAGGGTGAGCTGGGACCCCGTCGCGTCTTGTCATAAACAGGAACACGTTCTACATTCTCTGGACTGTCCCGATGTGGTGCCGGGGACGTCCACGGGGGTGTGGCCGTCCGGCCGGCCCGAATCGCAAGGAGTGCGTGGATGAGTTCTGTCGGCAGCGGTGTGTCCCTCGAAGGCAAGGTCGCCGTGGTCACCGGCGCGGGTGCGGGCCTCGGGCGGGCCGAAGCGATCGCGTTGGCTCGCGCCGGCGCGTCGGTGGTTGTCAACGATCTCGTCGCCAACGACTCCGTGGAGGACACTCTCGCGCAGATCCGCGCCATCGGACCCGGTGCGGCATTCGTGCCGGGAAGCGTCGCCGAGCGCGCGACCGCCGATGCGATGGTTCACGCCGCCGAGAAGGAGTTCGGTGGAATGGACATTGTGGTCAACAATGCGGGCATCACGCGTGACCGGATGCTGCCGAACATGTCCGACGACGAGTGGGACTCGGTCGTCGCGGTTCACCTGCGCGGCCACTTCCTGTTGTGCCGCAACGCCGCCGCGTACTGGCGGGGCAAGTCCAAGGAGGCCGGCGGGCCCGTCTACGGGCGCATCGTGAACACGTCGTCGGAGGCGGGGCTGCTCGGGCCGGAGGGGCAGGCGAACTACGGTGCCGCGAAAGCCGGCATCACGGCATTGACGGTGTCGGCCGCGCGGGGGCTGGCGCGGTACGGCGTGCGAGCAAACGCGATCTGCCCCCGTGCCCGCACGGCGATGACCGAATCGGTCTTCGGCGCCCCGCCGGACGTTGAGGTCGATCCACTCTCGCCCGACCATGTGGCGAATCTGGTTGCCTACCTGGCCTCGCCCGCCGCAGACCACATCAGTGGGCAGGTCTTCATCGTGTACGGGCCGATGGTCGCACTCATGGCCGCGCCGGTCGTGGAGCAACGGTTCGACGCGGACGTGCAGTGGACACCGGACGCCCTCGCGGCCGAACTGGGGGGTTACTTCGCGGACCGTGATCCGGCTGCGACGTTCTCCGCCTCCGACGCACTGAAACTGTGAACGCTTCCGACTCGCCCGAGCCGGAACTCGCTGCAACCCTGCGTGACACGTATCCTGGGCGAAGGGTACGTATCACGCCGACCGGCCGGTTCCGAGTCGGCAGTGCGCCGCGCGTCGGCGGCAAGGGACACCTGTTCTAGTTTTATCTCCGTTCAATTTCAATATTCAACTGTGTTGAATCGTCTTCCGGGGTTGAGGCGAGCGGGAGAGTAGTGCCGAATCCACGGAAAAACGGCTGATCAATGCGCCTTATGTCCGTATTAGCGAGAGTGGGGACGCGGAGAGTGCGGCTGCGGAAAAAACGGATGAATTGTCTACAGGATGTTTCTTTGACACGTGAACACGTTCTAGTTACTATGACGCGGGTCACAGCGGATTTCTGCGCACGGTCGGATTTCGGTCGGGCCGGCGAACGAAAGGGGAGACGGTGGTAGATCTCCTCGAGGTTCCACTGCGCGCCGTCGGCGGCCTCTTCGCAATGACCGGCGACACCGCGAGGGCGGTGTTCACCAGGCCCTTCCAGAGACGTGAATTCGTCGACCAGGCGTGGTTCGTCGCGCGGGTGTCTCTCGTGCCGACCGTTCTCGTGGCCATTCCCTTCACCGTCCTGGTGAGCTTCACCCTGAACATCCTGCTCCGCGAGATCGGTGCGGCGGACCTCAGCGGTGCCGGGGCCGCGCTCGGAGCCGTCACGCAGGTCGGGCCGATGGTCACGGTGCTGATCGTGGCCGGTGCCGGAGCCACCGCGATCTGTGCGGATCTCGCAGCCCGCACCATCCGCGAGGAGATCGATGCGATGCGGGTGCTCGGCATCAACCCGATCCATCGGCTCGTGGTCCCGCGCGTACTCGCGTCCACCGTCGTCGCGCTGCTGCTCAACGGGCTCGTCTGCACGATCGGCATCCTCGGTGGCTTCGTGTTCTCCGTCTTCCTCCAGGACGTGAACCCCGGAGCCTTCATCAACGGCATCACGCTTCTCACCGGCTTCGGTGAACTCATGATCTCCCAGGTCAAGGCAGGATTGTTCGGCATGATCGCAGGCCTCGTCGCCTCTTACCTCGGACTCAACGTCAAAGGTGGCCCCAAGAGCGTCGGGGACGCCGTCAATCAGACGGTCGTCTTCGCGTTCATGGCCCTGTTCGTCGTCAACCTCCTCGTCACCGCCGTCGGCATCAAGCTGACGGCCGGATGAGAAACGCGGAGGACACACCATGGCAGTGATCTCCGGGCGATTCCCGAGGGCCGTGCGACGGTTCTCCCGCGCCTCGACGTCGATCGACCGTCTGGGCGAGCAGGCCCTGTTCTACGGCAAGGCGCTCGCGACGATCCCTCGCGCGCTCCGGCAGTACCCGAAGGAAACCCTCCGGCTCGTCGCCGAAATCAGCATGGGGACAGGTGCCCTGGCCGTGATCGGCGGCACCGTCGTCATCGTCGGATTCCTCACCCTGTTCACCGGCGGCATCATCGCGGTGCAGGGGTTCAGTTCCCTCGGCAACATCGGCGTCGAAGCACTCACAGGGTTCTTCGCGGCGTTCATCAACGTCCGCATCGCGGCACCCACCATCGCCGGGATCGGCCTGGCCGCCACCATCGGCGCGGGCTCCACCGCGCAACTCGGTGCGATGCGCGTCTCCGAGGAGATCGACGCACTCGAGACCATGGCCATCCCGTCGATCCCGTACCTCGTCTCCACCCGGGTCCTGGCGGGAATGATCGCCATCATCCCGCTGTACTCGCTCGCGGTGATCGCGTCGTTCGTCGCCAGCCGATTCGCGACCGTCGTCATCTACGGCCAGTCGGCCGGCGTCTACGACCACTACTTCACGACGTTTCTCATACCCACCGACATACTCTGGTCGTTCGTCCAAGCGATCGTGATGGCGATCGCCGTCATGCTCATCCACACCTACTACGGGTTCACCGCCGGCGGCGGACCCGTCGGTGTCGGCGTGGCCGTCGGCAACGCGGTGCGCGCGTCGCTCGTCGCAGTCGTCACCGTCACCCTCCTCATCTCTCTCGCCGTGTACGGCGCGACCGGCAACTTCAACTTGTCGGGATAGGGCGCGGCACATGGACACTCCCTCGTGGAAGAAAAAGCTCGCGGCGTTCGTGCTGGTGGGTGGGCTCGCCGTGATCGTCTTCGTGGCACTGACGATGTTTGCCGCCGGATTCACCTCCACCACGCCCGTCACCGTCACCGCGCAGCGATCGGGCCTGGTGATGGAACCCGACGCGAAGGTCAAACTGCGCGGCGTCGAGGTCGGCAGGGTCTCGTCCATCGAGCACACCCCGGACGGTGCCGTGCTGCGGCTCGCGATGCAGCCCGGACAGATGCACCTCATTCCGTCCGACACGCGCGTGTCGATCGAGTCGACCACCGTGTTCGGTGCCAAGTTCGTCAACCTCGTGGTCCCGGAGGATCCGTCACGGGTACCGCTGCAAGAGGGCGCGGTGATTGCGGCCGACAGTGTGACGGTCGAGTTCAATACGGTCTTCGAGCATCTGTCCGAGGTGCTGACGCAGGTGCAGCCCGAGAAGCTCAACGCCACGCTCGGTGCGCTCTCGGAGGCGCTCAACGGTCGCGGCGATGCGCTCGGGGCCACCCTCGCGGACGCGGACGCCTACCTGGCCGAGATGAACCCCTCGCTCCCGCAGTTGCAATACGACCTGGGAGCTGCTGCCGACGTCGCCAATCTCTATGCGGACACCGTGCCGGATCTGATGACCACGATCGGCAACGCCACCGAGGTCGGTAACACGATCGTCGACGAACAGTCGCAACTCGACCTGTTGCTCATGAATCTCACCGGTCTGGCCGATACCGGTCGTAACGTTCTGGGGGAGAACGAGAACCAAGTGGTCACCGCACTCGACAGCTTGTCGTACACCACCGGGCTCCTCGGCGAGTACTCGCCCGAACTCACGTGCTTCATCATCGGTCTCAACGATGCTCGCATCGCCTTCGAACCGATGGCCGGAACGGGTGAATATGCCGCGCTCACGCTGAGCACGAGCTTCATGGGTGGTGCCACGCCGTACAACGCGGCCCAGGACCTGCCCGTCGTCGGGGCCTCCGGCGGCCCGAACTGCTGGGGCATGCCGGACTACGATCCGCGACGCGACGGGAACGCGAAGTTCGTGGTGACCGATACCGGGACCACGCCGTACAAACCGGCCACGGAGGCATGGGTGCGTTACCCGACGATCTTCCAGTACCTGTTCGGTGACCAACTCGCGGCAGGGCAGTGACGATGCGGCCCACCACGATCAAGTTCCTGATCTTCACGCTCACGATGGTGCTCGTGTTCGCCGGCCTCGCAGTGGTGTTCAGCCAGGCCCGGTTCACCGGAAAAGAGACCTACCACGCGGCCTTCACCGACGTCTCCGGACTGAAATCCGGCGACAAGGTGCGTATCGCCGGTGTCCAGGTGGGGTCGGTCGACGGGGTCGACATCGGGGACGGCAACCACGCGGAAATCGAATTCGGCGTCGATTCCAAGTACACGCTCTTCACCGGCACTCGCGCGACCGTCCGCTACGAGAACCTGGTGGGAGACCGGTATCTGGAACTGCTCGAGGGAGCCGGCAGCGTCGACGTTCTCCAGCCGGGCGGAAGCATCCCGATCGAGCAGACCGAACCTGCTCTCGACCTCGACCTGCTGCTGGGAGGGTTCAAGCCACTGCTGCAAGGGCTCGATTCCCAGCAGGTCAACGACCTGTCCGGCGCGTTGCTGCAAGTGTTCCAGGGGCAGGGCCAGACGCTGGTCTCCTTGTTGGGCAACACGAATTCGTTCACCAATTCGCTCGCGGATCGCGACCGGTTGATCGGCGACGTGATCGACAATCTGAACGGCGTTCTCGGCACCATCGACGACCACGATCGCGAGTTCGCCGAGACCATCGACCAATTGAGTGCCCTCGCCGGTGGGCTGGCCGCAGACCGCGACCCGATCGGCGCCGCGATCCCGGAGATCGCCGGGGGCACTGCGGATCTGGCAGCGCTGCTGCAGAACAACCGACCCGACCTGCAGTCCGTGATCGCCGAAACCAATCGGTCCATGACACAACTCGATCTGGGTGAGGACGACATCAACCGCACACTCGAACGTCTCCCGTCGGATTACAAGAAACTCATCCGGGTGGGCGCCTACGGCAACTTCTTCCAGTTCTTCCTCTGCGCCAACACCTTCAAGTTCTCCGGACCCGACGGCACCACCGTCAGGTACACGACGGCGAACCACGACACGGGAAGGTGTGCGAAGGTCGAATGAGTGCACCGCGCGAACGCAGTCATCTCCAGATCGGCATCGTCGGTTTGGGTGTGTCCGCCGCCATCGTCCTCGCCGGGTTGCAGTACGACCAGCTCCAGTTCCTCTCGGGCGGGCTGAGCTATTCGGCTCGATTCGAGGACGCGGGTGGACTCGTCGCCGGAGACGAGGTGATGCTCTCGGGTGTCACGGTCGGCGACGTGACCGACGTGAAGCTCGACGGCCAGACCGTACTCGTGAACTTCACGATCCAGGACGGCATCGGCCTCGGCGACGGCACCGGCGCCGACATCAAGACCAACACCGTGCTGGGCCGCAAGTCGCTCGCAGTGCGTCCGGGAGGCTCCGGCGTGATGCGTCCGGGCACGATCATCGAGATCGACCGAACCAACTCGCCGTACTCGCTGACCGACGCGCTCGGCGACCTCACGACCACCGTGTCCGAACTCGATACCGGACAGATCAACGAGTCGCTCGATGCCCTGTCCGATTCGCTGCAGGACACTCCGCCGGAGATACGCGGTGCCCTCGAGGGCATGACCCGGTTGTCCCAGTCGATCAACTCGCGGGACGAGTCCCTGCTGCAGTTGCTCGACCGGGCCGAGGACGTGACCGCGATCCTCTCCGAGCGCAGCGATCAGGTCAACGCGCTGATCGTCGACGCCAACGCCTTGTTCGGCGAGCTGAACCTTCGCCGAGACGCCATCACCGAACTCATCGCGAACATTTCCGCGGTCTCGCGCCAGCTCACCGGCCTCGTCCAGGACAACCAGAGCCAGATGGGGCCGACGCTCGAGAAGCTCAACGCGGTCACCGCGAACCTGCAGGCGAACAAGGACAACATCGCTGGGGCGCTCGACGGTCTCGGACCATACATCAGCGCTCTCGGTGAGTCTGTGGCCAGCGGGCCGTTCTTCAACGCCTACGTGTCGAATATCCTGCCGGCGCCGTGGTGGAAAGCCATCGTGGACAGCCAGGTTGCCCCCGACCTTCTCCCCGAGGATCTCCAGAACGTGATTCCCAAAGAGCCGCCGTCGATCACGAGGGATGGCGAATGAGTACCGACACCATGCCGGTGGACAACCACGAACCGGCGCCTCCGAAGAACTCCCGACTTCCGCGCCGGTTGCTGATCGGTATCGCGGCCGCCGTCGTCCTTGCGCTGGTCGCGGGCTTCGTGTGGTTCGTGCTGCCCGGCCTCGGCAAGCGGACGGTCTATGCCGAATTCGTCTCGACCAGTGGGTTGTACGAAGGTGACGACGTACGCGTGCTGGGTGTGTCGGTCGGGCGCATCACCGATATCGAGCCCGGCGACGACCTGGTTCGGGTGACCATGTCGATCGACGACGCGGTCGACGTGCCGGCCGACGCCGCTGCCGTCGTCATCGCGCAGAGCCTCGTCTCTGCCCGCTTCGTCCAGCTCACCCCCGTCTACTCCGGCGGCGCCGCCCTCGAGGACGGCGCGACGATTCCTCCGCAGCGCACCGCGTCGCCCGTCGAATGGGATCAGATCAAGACCGAACTCATGCGTCTGTCCGAGGCGCTCGGGCCGGAAGAACTCGATCCACAGGGCTCGCTCGGCCGGTTCATCGACACCGCCGCGGAGAACCTCGACGGAAACGGGCAGACCATCCGCTCCACACTGCGAGAGCTGTCCGCGACCATGCATACGCTGTCGGAGGGACGCACCGATCTGTTCTCGACGATCCGGAACCTCCAGACCTTCGTCTCGGTGCTGTCGTCGAGCAACGAGCAGATCGTGCAGTTCGGTGGACGGCTGGCCTCCGTCTCGAATGTGCTCGCACAGAGTTCCGACCAACTCGGGGTCTCGCTCACCGATCTCGGCATCGCGGTCGGCGACGTGCAGCGTTTCGTCCAGGACAACCGTGCCGGACTGACCGAGTCGGTCGAGCGCCTCGCCGACGCCACCGAAGTGCTCGCGCGCAAGCGACCGGAGATCGAGCGGATTCTGCACTCGGGCCCGACGTCGCTGGCCAACTTCTACAACATCTACAAGCCGGCACAGGGGTCGCTGACCGGCGCCCTCGCCATCAACAACCTCGCCAACCCCGTGGAGTGGATGTGTGGGTCGGTCGCTGCCGCCGCGAACGCGACATCCGAACGAAGCGAGGAGTTGTGCCGTCAGCAACTCGGTCCGGTCCTGGCCTCGATGAGCGCCAACTACCTGCCGGTCCTGGCCAACCCGCTCGCCAGTGTGCAGGCCTTCCCCGGGGACATCGTCTACAGCGAACCGTGGCTCGAAGGTGCGTCCGCAGGACGAGGGACCGCACCGCCGCAGGCGGCGCCCGCACCCACGCCGCTCGACGGACTGCTGGGCGGATTACCGAACGTCGCGGTCCCGCAGGACCTGGGGACACTGCTGCAGCCGGGAGGGGGACGATGATCCTGTCGAATGGACGGCGCATCACCGCGGCCGCGGTCGTGCTGGCGGCGACGCTGGCGCTGACGGGCTGTGAATGGGATGGGCTCAACTCTGTTCCCATGCCGGGCACCGCCGGACGCGGTGAAGGCGCCTACCGCGTCGAGATCGAGATGCCCAATGTCACGACGCTGACCCAGAACTCACCGGTCCGCGTCGACGATGTCACCGTCGGGTCGATTGCCGCGATCGAGGTGGACGGATGGCACGCGCTCGTCACGGTGGCGCTCGACAAGGACACCGTGGTGCCCGCCAACGCGACGGCCAAGATCGGCCAGACGAGCCTGCTCGGTTCGCAGCACCTCGAGTTGCTCGCCCCCGTCGACGAACCCGCGCGTGGACGGCTCGCGGACGGCGATCGGATTCCCCTCGAGCGTGCGGGTGTCTATCCGACGACGGAGCAGACGCTCTCGTCGTTGTCGCTGGTACTCAACGGCGGCGGTCTGGCGCAGATCAACGACATCACCACCGAACTCAACGCCGCACTGGTCGGGCGGGAGGATTCCGTCCGCAACCTGCTCCCGCGTCTCGACGAACTCGTGTCCGCGCTCGACACCCAGCGCGGCGATATCGTGTCCGCGCTCGAAGGGATGGACCGGCTCGCGTTCACGGTGAACAACCAGAACGAGACCCTCGTGCGGGCACTGGAGGAACTACCGCCCGCGCTCGAAGTCCTCGTGGACCAGCGGCAGAACCTCACGTCCGCGATGTCCTCGCTCGGTGAGCTGAGCACGGTGGCGAGTCGTGTCGTCGAAAGCTCCAACGACGATCTCAAAGCGAACCTGCAGGGGCTGGCACCGACGTTGCGGGCGCTGGCCGACTCGGGCAGCGCGCTCACCGAAGTCCTCGGCGTACTCCTGACGTACCCCTTCCCTCAGAACGGGATCAACAACGTCATCCGGGGTGATTACGCGAACCTCGCCATGACGATCGACCTCACCCTCGATCGGCTCGACCTGAATTTCCTGACCGGAACCCCACTGGCGGGCCGATTGGCCGGACCGGAGGGAATTCTCGGCAGGGACGCCGGACTCGCCGCCCAGGCCGTCGATCCGTTCCAGGCGCCGCTCGCGCCGCCGCCCGCACAACCCGCCCCGGGACCTGCCGGCACACTCTCGATCCCCGGAATCGGCGAGATCACGATTCCCGGACTTCCCGAGGGGGTGTTCGGACCATGATGCTTTCACGATTCGTTCGTATCCAGCTCTCGATCTTCGCTGTGCTCACCGTGATCGGTCTCGTCGTGATGACGCTGCAGTACGTGCGTCTGCCGGCGCTGCTGGGGGTCGGCCAGTACACGCTCACCGTGGAACTTCCGTCCACCGGCGGCCTGTATCCGCACTCGAACGTGACCTACCGGGGTATCAACGTCGGAACGGTCCAGTCGGTCGCGCTCTCGCCCGCAGGCGTCGACGCGACGCTGTCGATCGGCAGCGACTACAAGATTCCTGCCGATGTGGACGCGGCCGTTCGGAGCGTGTCCGCCATAGGTGAGCAGTATGTCGATCTCGTTCCCCGCGAAGGGGGTTCGAGTGGTGGGTATCTCGCGGACGGCGACGTGGTGCCGGTGGAGCGCGCTACCGTCCCGCAAGAGGTCGGTGCCCTGCTGGACCAGGCGGACGTGTTGCTCGCCAGCATCGGCGACACGCGACTGCAGGCACTCGTGGACGAAGCCTTCGAGGCGTTCAACGGATCCGGTCCCGAATTGCAGGACCTGATCGACTCGACCCGCCTGTTCGTGCAGGAGGCATCGGGGAACAGCGCCGAAACCCGTCGGCTCATCGACGAGGTGGGGCCGCTGCTCGACACTCAGACGGTCACCAGCGACGCCATCCGGTCGTGGACGCGGGACATGGTGACCTTCACCGACCGCTTGCGCGAGAGCGACCCCGATCTGCGGACACTGCTCGAGACCGGTCCGTCGGCCGCGGCCGAAGCCGAAGTGCTGCTGCAGGATCTCCGCCCGACACTTCCGCTCCTGCTCGCGAACCTGGTGAGCGTCGGTGAAGTCGGTGTCATCTACAACTCCGGGATCGAGCAGGTCCTCGTGCTGTATCCGCCGATGACGACCGCGCTGATCACGGCGGCCGGGTCCGGACCGCCGGAGGACGGTGCAGTCGTCGACTTCCATCTCCAGCTTCACGACCCGCCGCCCTGTCTTTCCGGATTCGTCCCGCCGGATCAGTGGCGCAGCCCCGCCGACACCACGATGGTCGACACGCCGGGGGATGTGTTCTGCCAGTTGCCGCAGGACTATCCGAACGCCCAGCGCGGTGCCCGGAACCTGCCTTGCATGGAGTATCCGGGCCGCCGTGCACCGACGCCCGATCAGTGCCGTACCGGCTACACACCGAAATACTCCGACAATCCGTGGCAGGGTCCACCTACGCCGGTAGGGTCCGACAATGTCGTGCCGACGCCTGCGTCATACACCGAAGGCAGCGGTGCTGCGGCACCGGCCGGCGTCACCGCGCGCCGGATCGATCCGCAGACGGGGACGTATATCGGTCCCGACGGCACCGTGTACACCCACGCCCAACTGGGAGACGACCGGAGTTTGGAGACTTTCATGAAGGCACAGCAGGGCTGATGGCGAACGAACACGACAAAGACGGTCCCACCGTCGAGCCCGATACGGTTCCCGACGAGAGCACCACGCCGACGAGTGCGACCGATACCGGGGGCAGCGACACGGCACCGGCTGCCTCCGCGGCACCGGCGGCGCCGACATGGCCCAAACGGGTGGTCGTGGTCGCATCGATTCTGCTGATCGCCGTTGTGGCCGCCGGTGTCTGGCTGATCATCGACCAGCGGTCGGCCGACGAGCGTGACGAGCGACGAGCGGCGTTCGTCCAGGCTGCGCGTCAGACCGTGCTGAACCTGACGACGATCCGCGCCGACTCCGCAGACGCCGACGTGCAGCGGCTGATCGACGGGGCCACCGGCGACTTCAAGGCCGAATTCGAAGGGCGCGAAGGCCCGTTCGTGGAGGTCGTGCAACAAGCCGGCGTCACGACGATGGGGGAGGTGCTCGAGGCCGGAATCCAGAACGAGGACGGTACGTGCGCGTCGTCGCTCGTCGCGTCGCGTGCGATGGTGAGCAATGCCGACCAGACCGAGCCGGAACCACGCGATTTCCGTCTGCGCGTGACGATCTGTGACGAGAACGGCAGACTGCTGGCGTCGAAGGTGGAGTTCGTGCCGTGAGTGAAGACCGGAAAGACAAGCAGGTGACGTCAGTGAACACGGACAGCCAGGCGGACACGAACAGCCGGACGGATACGGCCGGCGAGACGAACACGACCGGCGAGACGAACACGACCGGCGACACCACATCCGGTGAGACCGCGGCCGCGACGGCTTCCTCACCCGGGGATACCGCAGCCGCAGACACCGCTCCGGCTTCCACGGACACGGTCGTGAATTCCGCAGACACCGCTCCGGCACCCGCGGACACCGCACCCGCGCCCGTGGACACAGCACCGTCCTCGCAGTCGTACCTGCGGCACGTCGCGATCGGGCTGTCGGTGCTCGTACTCGTGTTCGCGGTCGTCGTGGGCTGGCTCGCGTACGGAGCGCGGGCCGACTCGGCTGCCGAGGCTGCCCGTACCGAAGCCCGTGTGGCAGCAGAGGAGCAGGCCGTCGCGATGCTCGCCTACACCCACGGCGAGGTGGACGATCAGATCGCCGTGGCGGGCGAGGGCCTCACCGGGGACTTCCGTGACGAGTACACGAATCTGATGAAGAACGTCATCGCGCCGGGGGCCAAGGAGAAGGCCATCAGCGTGCAGGTGAGCGTGCAGGGATCGTCGGTGGTATCCGTCGATGCCGACAGCGCCGTGACCCTGCTGTTCCTCAACCAGATCACCACGAGTTCCGAGAATCCGGAAGCTGTGAGCAGCGGCAGTCGTGTGCGAGTCGAACTCGAAAAACACGACGACCGCTGGCTCGTCAGCCGGCTGACACCGATCTAGGCTCCGGGGGGTCGCTCCCTCAACAGCACCGTGTTCCCGTCAGCACGGTGTTTCTGTCAGAGCACCGTGTTTCTGTCAGAGCACCGTGGCGACGTTCCACGCGGAGTGGATCGCTCCTTCGATGTAGCCGACGTCCGCGGCGTCACCGACCACGTGGATCTCCGGTACCCTGCCCTCGAGCTCGTCGGCGAGCGGCGCCGCGGCCGAGACTCCGGACGCCACGACGACCATATCGGCCGGGGCGGTGAGGGTTTCGTCACCGACGCGGAATTCGACGGTGTCGGCGGTGATGCGCTGCACCTGTGCTCGCCGGTGAATGGTTACGCCGACTTCGCCGGCGTGCCGAACTGCCGTCCAGCGTCGTGGCATGGCCATCGGCACGCCCAGTTGTCCGCCCTCTTCGAGCAGGGTCACCCGGCGCCCACGTTCTGCGAGGAACTCCGCCAGTTCGAGACCGACGAGCGAGCCCCCGACCACGACCACGTCTTTGCCCATGGGCAGGAACTTGCGGGTGACGGCGCGAATCGCCTGTGGGCTCTTGGTGATTCCCGACAGCTTGCCGAGGCGCCCCATGGTGCGGAGGAACAGCGGTTGTTCCGACGTGTCGCCGGCCCCGGTCATCAGGGCGCGCAGCGTATCGCCGGTGTGCACGTGGGGCAGATCGCCACCGGGAACGTCGGGCCGGCCGCGCACCGCGCCGGTGGCGATCACGACGGCATCGGGTGCGAGTGCGGCGACGGAGTGGGCGGTGGCCTCGGTGTTCAGGCGGACGTCGACGCCGAGGCGTTCGATCTCGGAGCGGAGCCACCTCAGCAACTGCTCGTTGTCCGGGGTGGTGAGGGTCGAGAACCAGAGTGTGCCGCCGAGCCGATCCGACTTGTCGAGCACCGTCACCCGGTGTCCTCGCTCGGAGGCGACGCGCGCGACTTCGAGCCCGCCCGGCCCGGCACCCACCACGACGATGTGCTTCGCCGCGGACGTGGGGGTGAACGGCACCAGGGTCTCGTTGCCCAGCGCCGGATTCACCGCGCAGATCGGGGTGTCGTCCCAGAAATTCTCCTGGACACACACATAGCAGTTGATGCACGGCCGCACCTGCTCCGGCGTGCCCGCGGCGAGCTTGCCGACCAAGGAGGGATCCGCGAGCAACTGGCGGCCCATCGCGACGAAATCGGCGTCACCGTCGGCGATGGTCTTCTCGCCCACCTCGGGCAGTACGCGACCGACTGCGATCACCGGGATGCCGACGGCCTTCTTCACCGAGGCTGCCAGACCCGTGTAGGCGCCGACAGTGTTCGGGAGCGGCCCGTCGGTGAAGTTGGAGAACGGGTTTCGGCCCCAGCCGGTCACGTGGATCGCGTCGGCTCCCGCGGCTTCGAACAACTGTGAAGCGCGCACTGCCTCGTCTGTGCTCAGGCCGTCGGCTTCGCCGAATTCGCGTCCGGCGACGCGCACCAGAATCGCCAGGGAGTCGCCGACTTCGGCCTTCACCGCGCGGATGACCTCGCACGCAAGTCGCGCACGGTTCGCGAACGAACCACCGTATTCGTCGGTGCGCCGATTGTCGGCGCGGCTGAGGAAGGCGCCGAGCACATAGCCGTGCGCACAATGGATTTCGACCGCGTCCGCGCCTGCCGCTTTCACCCGGCCCGCGGCGTCCGCGAAGCAGCGCACGAGCCATGCCAGGTCTTCCTGTGTGGCTTCGTGGTATTCGGCCTGCTTGCCGTGGGTGACCGCAGCCATCTTCTGGAGTTCTTCACCGGTGTTGTCGGCGAGCGCGCTCAGGTCGGGGCTCGAGTTCGGGGTCGAGGGGACGAGCAGCGGCCGATCGTTGACGGTGTCGATCCGTGCCACCTTGCCGTGGTGCGTCATCTGCACGCACAGAGCACTACCGGCCTCGTGGACAGCATCGGCGAGTGCGGTGAGACCGGGGATGAACCTGTCCTCCGACAGTCCGGGTTCCTTGGTGCTGGCGCAGCCGAGCGGATAGGCGACAGCGCAGCATCCGGTGATGATCAGCCCGGTGCCGCCCTCGGCGCGGGCGACGAAATGGTCGATGTCGCCCTGCTCGATCTCGCCGTCGTCACACAGATTCATGTCCATGGCGGGCAGGACGACCCGATTCCGCAGCGTCACGGGCCCGATGGTGCCGGGGGAAAGGAGATGGGGGAAGGTTCCGGTCGTCACACCAAGACGTTATGCCCGCGGGTTGTGTCCCGCGGCATAGTTCCACTCAGTGGGACCGACCGGCTACCCGCTGTTCCCGCTGTTGCCTTCGCCCGGCGTGATCAGTGCGGGTCCCGCGGCGCCGGTGTGCGACAGCGCTTCGAGGAACGAGCGTGCCCACCGGTCGACATCGTGCGTGAGGACCTGACGGCGGAGGGCGCGCATCGTCTTGCGTCCGACGTCGCGGGGTTGTTCGATCGCTGCCTGCATCTTGTCCTTGACGTCCTCCAGGTCGTGCGGATTGCACAGGAAGGACTGACGCAGTTCGGCTGCTGCGCCGGTGAATTCGCTGAGCACCAGCGAACCACCGAGATCGCTGCGGCACGCGATGTATTCCTTGGCGACGAGATTCATCCCGTCGCGCAACGGCGTCACCAGCATCACGTCGGCGGCAACGAAGAAGGCGATGAGTTCCTCGCGCGGCACCGGGCGGTGGATGTAGTGGACCACGGGGCGGCCGACCTCGGCGTACTCACCGTTGATGCGACTGACCATGCGCTCGATCTCGCCGCGCATCTGCACATACGACTCGACGCGTTCGCGGCTGGGAGTCGCGAGTTGCACCATGACGGTGCGGGCCGGATCGACCCGTCCCTCGTCGAGGAGTTCGTTGAGGGCGTCGAGCCGGACGTCGATGCCCTTGGTGTAGTCCAGCCGGTCGACCCCGAGCAGGATGTGGTCCGGGTTGCCCAGCTCTTTGCGGATCGCCTTGGCCCGGTCGCGAATCTTCTTGCTACGCGACTGTTCGTCGAGTTCGCCCGACGCGATGGAGATGGGGAAGGCCCCGACGCGCACCGAGCGGAATCCGACCTGGACCACACCGAGCTTCGAGCGGACACCGATATTGCCGCGCGAGGTCTGGTGGCCGGCGAGCCTGCCCGCCAGGTAGAGGAAGTTCTGGGCGCCGCCGGGGAGATGGAAGCCGATGAGGTCGGCGCCGAGGAGCCCTTCGACGATCTCGGTGCGCCAGGGCATCTGCATGAACAACTCGACGGGCGGGAACGGAATGTGCAGGAAGAACCCGATCGTGAGGTCGGGTCGCAGCATCCGCAGCATCTTCGGCACCAACTGGAGTTGGTAGTCCTGGATCCAGACGGTGGCGTTCGGTGCTGCGGCCTTGGCCGCTTCTTCCGCGAAGCGCCGGTTGACCTCGACGTAGACGTTCCACCATTCGCGCCGGTATTCCGGGCGGACGATGACGTCGTGGTAGAGCGGCCACAGCGTCGCGTTGGAGAACCCCTCGTAGTAGTCGGCGATCTCCTGAGTGCTCAGGGGAACCGAGTACAGCGTGAGGTCGTCCTCGACGATGACGCCGGCATCGGCGTCGGCCACCCCGGCCCAGCCGACCCACGCTCCGTGGTTGGAACGCAGGATCGGCTCGAGGGCGGTGACGAGACCGCCGGGGCTGCGCTTCCACCGGGTCGTGCCGTCCGGCAGGCGTTCGAGATCCACCGGCAGGCGATTCGCGACGACGACGAAATCGGACGGGGTGATCGACTCGGATTCTTCGGTCGCATCCGCGCCGCCTGCTGTCACGTCGTGTCCTCTCGAGGTGCCGGTCCGATGGATCTCGTCAGTACTTTTCGGCCGGGCCGATGCCCAGCATCGACAGCAGCATGCGGCACTCGTCCGCAGTCTCGGCGTAGGCGGCGACGACGCGCTGTGCCTGTCGGGCGGTCTCGTCGGCGACAGGTTCGAGATCGTCGTCGGCGAGAACGTCGGGCGTGGTGGGGTCCGCGGTCATGTGTTCCTCCCGGGTAGCTGCTCGGCGCGAGCATGCATCTGCCTCGACTCTAGGAGAGTGGGACACCGGGGCGCCACCCGCCGGGTGCTGGATCGATCATGGCCGGGGCCCTCGCGGTACCGTAGGGCTCGTAACGCCGCGCTCGTCGATCTGTGCGCGTTCGTCCCCCGCAGTCTTCGAGGAAGGTCTCCATGCCCATTGCGACGATCAACGGAATCCCGCTGAACTACCAGGTCAAGGGATCCGGCGACCTCGTAGTTCTCGTCATGGGAACCGGTAGCCCCGGCCGGGTGTGGGACCTGCATCAGGTGCCCGCGCTCGTGAAGGCCGGCTACCGCGTGGCCACGTTCGACAACCGTGGCATTGCGCCGTCGGGGGAGAGCCTGAGTGGGATGACGCTCGACGATCTCGTTGCCGACACCGCGGGCCTGATCGAGTTGCTCGGTGGCCCGGCGCATGTCGTCGGCACGTCGATGGGTGCGCGCGTCGCGCAGGAACTGACCTTGGCGCGTCCGGACCTCGTCCGCAAAGCGGTGTTCCTCGCCGGCCATGCACGGATGGACCGGTTCCAGATGACGCTCACCGAGGGGGAGCGGCAGTTGTACGACAGCGGTGTGGAGTTGCCGCCCAAGTATCAGGCCGCGGTGACCGCGGTGATGAACCTGTCGCCCGCCTCGCTTGCCGACGAGAACACCGCACGCGACTGGCTCGACGTGTTCGAGTTCAGTGGCGGGAAGATGTCGCCCGGCGTGCGGGCCCAGTTGGGCATGGACCGCGAGTTCGATCGCCGTGCCGCCTACCGGGCGATCACGAAGCAGTGCCTCGCGGTGGGATTCGCCGACGACCGCATGATTCCGGCGTATCTGTCGCGGGAAGTGGCGGAAGCGATTCCTGGCGCACGGTACGAGGAGATTCCGGACGCCGGCCACTACGGCTACCTGGAGCGTCCCGAGGTGGTCAACAAGGTGTTGCTGGACTTCTTGGCGGCGTAGCGGCCAGGGCACGTGTTCGGCGAGCGCGGTGGGATCGACTTCGATCCCAC
>NZ_JBHWWX010000021.1:0-66150 GCF_042730335.1 Rhodococcus sp. NPDC060084 | reverse complement strand
GCGTGGGGGGGGGCCCGCCGCCGGGGGGGGGGGGGGGGGGGGGGGGGGGGGCCCCGGCCGCCGCCCCCCCCCCCCCCCCGCGGCTCTTCGGCCTCCCGGTTCTATGGGTTCTGTCACACTGGACAGAGCACAAAACGCTGCGCTGTGAGGAGTGATCTGATGCGGGACGATCAACGACGCGAGTACGACGAGCAGGACTTGCGCGTCGGAGACCACAAGAACAGTGCCGCCGGCGTCACCGGCGTTGCGGTCGCGTTGAAACGCTCGTTGCGGGAAATGGGCATAGTGCGCTCGGCCGAGACCCTTCTCCAGCTCAATCAGGAGGAGGGATTCGACTGCATGAGCTGCGCGTGGCCCGACCCGGAGCCGGGGCACCGGAAGACCGCGGAGTTCTGCGAGAACGGTGCCAAGGCGGTTGCCGAGGAGGCCACCCGCGACCGGGTCACTCCCGAGTTCTTCGCGCGGCACAGCATCGCCGATCTCTCCCAGCACAGTGAGCTCTGGCTGGGCAAGCAGGGACGCATCACGCACCCGATGGTCAAACGCCCCGGTGCCACCCATTACACACCGATCGACTGGGACGACGCCTACGCGCTCATCGGCGAGCAGCTGCGTTCACTCGACAGCCCCGACGAAGCCCTCTTCTACACCTCCGGCCGGGCCTCGAACGAGGCGGCGTTCGTGTACCAGTTGTTCGCCCGTGCATTCGGCACCAACAACCTGCCCGATTGCTCCAACATGTGCCACGAGTCCACCAGCATCGCGTTGCAGGAGTCGATCGGTATCGGCAAGGCCAGCGTCACGCTCGACGACGTCTACAACGCCGAGCTGATTATTCTCCAGGGCCAGAATCCCGGCACCAATCATCCGCGCATGCTCACCGCACTCGAAGATGCCAAGCGCAACGGAGCAAAGATCCTCGCGATCAATCCGCTCCGCGAGGCGGGCCTGGTCAACTTCCGTAATCCGCAGACCCCGCGCGGTGTCGTCGGGCACGGCACGGACCTCGCCGACCTGCACCTGCCCATCGCGGTGAACGGCGACCTCGCGTTGATGCAGGGGATCGCGTCGTTGCTCGTCGAGTGGGATGCGATCGATCACGATTTCGTGCGGGAGTACACCGACGGTTTCGAGGACTGGAAGCGGCATGTCCAGAACGTCGACTGGGACGAGGTGATCTCGGCGACCGGGCTGTCGCGGCAACTGATCACCGAGGCGGCCCAGATGCTGCGGCGGTCGAAGGCCACGGTGTTCTGCTGGGCGATGGGTGTGACGCAGCATCGCAACGCCGTGGCGACCATCAAAGAAATCTGCAATGTCGCGTTCGCACAGGGGAACATCGGCCGACGGGGTGCCGGCCTCATGCCGGTGCGCGGCCATTCCAACGTGCAGGGCGACCGCACCATGGGCATCTGGGAGCGCCCGCCGCAGCACTTCCTCGACGCGCTCGAGAAGGAGTTCGGTTTCGACCCGCCGCGCGAATACGGCTTCGACACAGTCGATTCCATCCGCGCGATGCGGGACGGCAAGGCGAAGTTCTTCCTCGGCCTCGGAGGCAACTTCGTGCAATCCGCCCCCGACACGGTGGTCACGTCCGAAGCCATGTCCGGAATCGACATGACCGTCCACATCTCCACCAAGCTCAACCGGTCTCATCTGGTGTGCGGAGATACAGCGCTCATCCTGCCGACGCTCGGACGAACCGAGAAGGACGTGCAGGCATCCGGTCACCAGTTCGTCTCCGTCGAAGACACGGAATGCTCGGTGCACGCCTCCCGTGGTCCGCTCGAACCGGCCAGTGAGCATCTCCGGTCGGAGGTCTCGATCATCACGAGCATCGCCGAGGCGACGATCGGGGACCGTTACGGCATCGACTGGAAGGCGATGCGCGACGACTACGCGAACATCCGCTCGCGGATCGCGAGGGTGGTACCCGGATGCGAGGGGTACGAGGTCAATGTCCGGCGGCCCGGCGGATTCATCCTCCCGCACCCGCCGCGAGATACACGGACTTTCCAAACCGAGACGGGGAAAGCAGAATTCGCGGTGTCCCCGATCGAGGTCGTCCAGGTGCCCCCGGGGCATCTCCTCTTGCAGACGCTGCGCAGTCACGACCAGTTCAACACCACCATCTACGGGCTGAGCGACCGCTATCGCGGTATCGAGGGCGGTCGTCGTGTGGTGTTCATGCATCGTGAGGACATCGCCGCGGCGGGGCTCGACCCGGGCGACATCGTCGACCTTTTCACCCGGTGGGACGGTGACGAGCGGGTGCGCTGCGCCCATCGGTTCCGCGTCGTCGAGTACGACGTGCCGCGCGGGTCTGCGGCGGCCTACTACCCGGAGACCAACCCGTTGGTCCCTCTCGATTCCACTGCTCTCGAAAGCAATTGCCCGACCTACAAATCGGTCGTGATTTCGATTGCGCCCACGGGCACCCGCAGCAGCGAGTGCCCCGACGTGTGCAGCACTCAGGAAGTGGGATCCGACTGGTCGCACAAGACGCGCCCCCAGCCGGAGCATCTGTCGTAACGCTGCTGCACGTGGTGGTTCAGAGAATCCCCTCGCGGAGGAGCGTCTCCGCGTCCGCGAATGCGCGGGCGCGGCGGCGGATCGCCGGGGGGCCGGGGGGATTCCCGTTCCACTGATCGAAGAGCGTGCTCAGGCTCAGTACGAGGCGTTCCGGCGACTCCCACTCGCGCCACTGCCGGAATTCCGGGCTGCGCACGAGTTCTCGTGCCGCCTGCAGAGGTGAGAGGCCGGCCCTGTGCCGGTCACGACCCGCGTCGTTCACCCACGCCCAGTAATCGCGCAGCGCCCGGATCTCGGCGTGGCCGCACAGTGGCCCGTGGCCCGGAACGTAGGTTGCGGCGTCCCACGAGATCAGTCGCTCGAGTGCGGAGAACCAGTTCTCCATCGGCCCGTGCCACAGGATCGGCGTCGAACCGATGAAGAGCAGGTCGCCTGCGAACACGACACCGGCGTCGGGAACATGGGCGACGAGATCGCCGGCGGTGTGACACGGCCCGAGCCGTTCGAGTTCTATTCGGCGGTCGCCGATGTCGATGATGTCCCGCGTGTCGAAGGTGCGGTCGGGCAGGCGTGGGGTGCGACGGGGAAAGCGAGCGCCGCCGCGCACGCGGGCAACATACGCACCTGCGGCGCCGACCGGCCCCGGCAGTGCGCCGAGCACCCCGCCGATCCCCGCCAGCGCACCGAGCGCCGCTGGTGGAAGATCCTCGTGCATGCCGGCCAGGGCGGCACGGCTCGTCGTGATCCGCGTGGACGACGGCAGGGTGTCGTTGCCCCACCAGTGGTCACCGTCGCTGTGGGTATTGACGGCCTCGGTGATCGGAGCGTGCGCCACGAGAGGTTGCTGCACCTCCGCCACGCGCTTCGCCCACGCCGTGTCCCAGACGGTGTCCACAACCATCGACGCCGTACCCGGAGCGACGATCAGCCCGGTGTTGGCCTCGCCCCAACCTCCCGACGGACGCACGAAAGCCCATACCCCGTCGCCGATCTGTGTGAGTCCGCTCATCATCCGCCCCCGTCGCCGTCCCCTGCGTGCTCGCGGGGTCAGGTTACTCGCCGGGGTGCCGGGAGCGTTTCGAGGCGCGAGAGCCCGGGTAGCCGGTCGGAGCCGCGAGCCGGCCCCCGACCGACACAGAAGTCCGACCGACACAGAAGTCCGACCGACACAGAGGAATGCACTCGACAGGAGTCACCCCGCATGAAGCTCACTACCGTCCTCGCCACCGCCGCAGCGACCACTGTGACCGCGGTCGTCGGTTCCATCGCTTCCCGCGAAACGGATTCCAAGTGGTACCGCAGGCTGCGCAAGCCCGGCATCCAGCCTCCGGCTGCGGCATTCCCCGTGGTGTGGACGGCGCTCTACGCGGATATCGCGGCCACCTCGGCGGTCGCGATCGACTCGCTGACCGAACGCGGGGATCACGACGGCCGGCGCAAGTACGTCACTGCGCTCGGCGTCAACCTGGTGCTCAATGCGTCCTGGTCGTGGGTGTTCTTCGCGTGGCACCGGCTCGTTCCCGCGACGCTCGTGGCCGCTGCTCTGGCCGCGAGTACGGTCGACCTCACGCGCCGGACGGCGGCGGCGAACCCGGTGGCCGGGGCGGCGCTCGCTCCCTACGCCGGCTGGACGAGTTTCGCGACCGTGCTCTCCGGCCGGATCACGCAGCTCAATCGCTGATCGCGCTCACGCGCTCGGCGGACGGGCCTGCGTGAGGCCACCGCCCGCGTGGGCGATGATGGAACCATGCTCGAAACATCGGTGATCATCGGGATCGGCTCCATCTGCATCGGCTTCGTCTTCTTTCTTCTTGCGGCGACGGGAGCACGGTCGCGCTGGGACAGGAAGGTCACGATCACGTTGTTCGTGATCGCGATCGTGTTCATGACGATCATTCCGGTGATCGGTGCGGTCGGCTTCGCCGCCTGACCACCTTGTGTACCGAATCCGGCACGAGGCGCAGATCTAGGACCGAAGCCGACCGCAATCGTTTCTACCGTGACAGCATCGACGGAATCCGGAAACGAGGAGTGGTCATGAACCAGAGCACAGTCACCGGTGAACACGCGGACATCCTCGAGATGCTGGCCGAGCAGCGCGAGATGTTTCTCATCACCGTCCGCGGAATCGACGACGAGCAGGCCCGCACGCGCTCGACCGCGAGCGAGCTGACGCTGGGTGGCCTCGTCAAGCACGTCGCGAACACCGAGCGGTCCTGGATCGAGACGATTCGTGAGATGGACGAAAACGCCGAGGTCACGGACATGGATGCGCAGATGGAGCAGTACTTCATGCGCGACGACGAGTCCCTCGCCGACCTGCTCGAGAACTACCGCGCGATCGCGGATGCGACGGAGGAGTACGTCGCGACACTCGACCTGAACCGACAGGTGCCGCTTCCCATTGCTCCGTGGACGCCTACACGGGAATGGATGAGTGCCCGCAAGATCCTCATCCACATCATTCGCGAGACCGCCCACCACAGCGGACACGCCGACATCATTCGTGAATCACTCGACGGCGCCAACACGACGCGACAGCGCGGCGAGGCGGCGGGCATGGAATTCGACTGATCGCCCCGCCCGCAGGACGACGGTTCGGTACGGGATGAGCGAGACGTTCGAGGACGCACTGGCGGAGCGACTGTCGACGGTCCTGGGCGCGTCGTGCGTGTTCACCGGCGTCGAACGGCTCACCGGCGGGGCCAGCCGCGAGACCTGGTCGCTGACGACGAAGTCCGATCCCGCGGTGCCACCCGAACTGATCCTGCGCCGCGACCCGCCGGGCCGAGAAGATCCCACCCGAATGTCCATGGAAGCAGCGGCTTTCGTGGAAGCGGGCAGAGCGGGAGTCCCAGTACCGGAGATCCTGGACAGCAGTGGCACCGAGCCGTTGCCGGGTATCGGATCGTACCTGGTGATGTCACGACTGCCCGGCGAGGCGCTGCCCCAGCGTCTGCTGCGCGACGAGCGGTTCGGTTCCGTGCGACCGCGCCTACCGTACGACCTCGGGCGCGCGCTCGCCCGACTGCACCGGATGGACCCGGTGGCGGTGCCGGGCCTTCCGGACTACGACCCGATGGAGTTTCTGTTCGGCGAGTACACGCGGACCGGAGATCCGTTGCCCGCTCTGGAGGCGGCGTTCTCCTGGCTGAGAGACAACCGGCCAACGGCCACACGGAAGTCGGTCGTGCACGGCGACTTTCGTAACGGAAATATCCTCGTCGACGAGGACGGCATCCGGGGGGTGCTGGACTGGGAGCTGGCGCACGTGGGCGACCCGATGGAAGATCTCGGCTGGCTGTGCACGAAGACATGGCGATTCGGGTCGCCGCACCCCGTCGGAGGGTTCGGGTCGCGCGACGACCTGTTTCGCGGTTACGCCGAGGAATGCGGTGTGACACCGGATCCGGATGCGGTGCGCTGGTGGGAGGTCTTCGGGTCGCTGCGGTGGGCGGTCATCTGCCGGGTGCAGGCGATGCGTGCGGGCGAGGACGGCGACAACACCCTCGAACTGCTGGCCATCGGCCGTCGCGTCGCGGAATGCGAACACGACCTGCTGGACCTGCTCGGTGTGCCGGTGAGCGCGACCGGTGATGTCGCACAGGCCGGTGACGACCGGGCAGACGAGTTGTTCGGCACTCCCCGCATCGGCGAGTTGCTGCGGGCGGTTCAGGATTTCGTCGTCGACGCGTCAGCAGGGGCCGACCCGCGGACCGTCTATCGCTCTCGGGTCGCCGCGCATGTTCTCGGTATGGCCGCGCGCGAGTCTGAGGTGGGATACGCGGCGCGAGAAGAACTTCGCGCGCGGCTCGCGGCCCTGGGTTATCGCACGGAATCGGAACTCGCACTCGGCCTGCGCGCAGGTGACGTCACTCTCGGAGACACACCGGTCGGCTGCGTCATCCGAGATCTGGCAGAAACGCGGCTGAGGGTCGCCAACCCGCGGTATTGAGCGTCGGCGCACTGTCTTCTCGGTGCACTTCCGGCGGACGACCCGCGTGCTCGGGCATAGGCTTGTCCGGTACCGATCCTCACCTCGAGAAAGGCTCGATTGTGCCGAAGCCTCCGGTTCCTGCCGCCGTTGCCGAGTTCCTTGCCCAGCCCAATTACGCCACCATCAGCACGCTGCGGGCCGACGGGCAACCGGTGTCGGTGCCCACCTGGTACATGTACGAGAACGGTCGCATTCTCGTGAACATGGACGAGGGACGAAAGCGGCTCGAATACCTGCGCCACGACCCGCGTGTGAGCCTGTCCGCGATGGATCCCCAGGACTGGATCACCCACGTCAGCATCCAGGGCCGGGTGGTGGAATTCGTCGACGATCCGGATCTGGCCGATATCGACCGCATCTCGACGCACTACACCGGCCGCCCCTACCACCAGCGCGACAGGCGGCGGGTGAGCGCGTGGATCGAGATCGATCATTGGCACGCGTGGGGACGACTCGCGAACGCCTGACCGGTCGCTATCGGGTCGGCGGATGCCGCCTGCACCGCGAGGAGGCTACTTTTCGCAGGCGATGCCGTCCCCGTCCCTGTCCAGGTGGGCTGCATACCCGGGTTCGCCTCTACGGATGGGAGCGGCACCTGCTGCCTTTACCTCGCCGCAGTTCTTGTACGACGCACTCGGTTGCGGCGGAGGCGTGTACTCCGTCGTGGGCGGAGGTGTGTACTCCGCGGTGGGCGGAGGCGTGTATTGCGTTGCCGGGGGCGGGGTGTACGCCGGGGCAGCCGGTGGCGTGTAGTCCGTTGTCGCGCTGGTTGTCGTTTCCACCTGAGGGACCAACGGCACCGGAGCGGGAGCCTCCGAGGTCGTGGTGGGCGCCGGGGTAGTCGTCCGGAGCGTTGTCGTCGTGGTGGGTCGCGCCGTCGTTGTGGTCTGAGCTGCCGAACTGGTCGTCGTAGACACGACCGAGGTGGAATCAGGCGCCGGTTGTTCCTCGCCTACGGCTGCTCCGAGGGCCAACAGCCCCACGAACCCTGCGCCGACCACCCACGGCCACTTCCGGCGCTTCCTTTCCTCGGCCGGCGGGTTGCCCCCTGGATCGACAGAACCGAAGACCTGGGTGGGAGTATCGCTACCTTTCGGCCTGGTTTGCTCCGTCCACCGTTCACCGTCCCAATAGCGGTCGACGGACGGGTCGAAGGGGTCGGGATGCCAGCCGGCAGGAGGATTCATAGTCGATCCGTTCTGAGGAAGTGTGTTCCGTCAGAACGTCGGGGATACCGGTCGGTTTGTTACACCGCAAGCAGGAGCGCCGCCCGTCAGATGACGCCGATCCGCTTCGCGGAGTTGCGCACCTGGAACGCCATCACGATCAGCAGCGCGCCGAACAGGATCGCGTAGATGCCGACGAGGAAGATCAGGCTGAGGATGCCTTCTCCGGGGAAGATGAGAAGGATCAGGCCGAACACCACCGCGAGGACCCCGGCGATCACCGACCAGACCCACCCGGATTCCGGGACCTTCCGGAATCGAAGGCCGCCGACGATGCCGGTGATGCCGTACAGGATGGCGTAGAAGGCGACCACGTACAGCAGGGCGAGCGCGGTGATCCCGGGCCAGACGAGAGCCACGATGCCGGCGACAACCGACACGACAGCCATCGCGAGCCACCACCCCCACCCGGCGAGCGACGCGCGGTCGCGTACCGCGTGGGCACCGAGCACCACCCCGTCGACGATCGCGTAGATCGCGAAGACGATGACCAGTGCCCACACCGTGATGTTCGGCCACGCGAGCGCGACGATGCCGAAGAGCACGGCGAGAACGCCGCGGATGAGGACTACCCACCAGATTTGCTTGAACAGCGACCTGAACGGGTCGGAGGGAGAAACAGGGTTCGCGGACATGGGAACTCCTCGTGATGACACCTCGAAGTCGTGATCTTGGTGTGCTCAGAATAGGCCCGCGGCAGTGGCCGTGACCCGAAAACGGCACCGCTGCATCGCGGGGGGGGGGGGGTGCGGCCCGTTCGCAGAAGGGTCGGTGGCATCGTGAAAACTGATGCGGCAGGATTCGCCGCCCCGACCCCCGGCGGACCTGCGACCGAAAGCGAGGCGAAGTACTGTGTGGCCCGATCATTGGCCGAAGACGACCCAGCGGATCGCGTCCGCGACCGATGCGGCTCTCGTTGCTGCGCGCGCCGGAGCGAGCGAGGTCTTCGGCGATGCACTCGACGATCTGGTCGGGCTGCCGTACGAGACGGTCACCGCGGTCCATGCCGGGATGATGCGGGAGTTGTTCGAAGAACTTCATCCCGACGGCCTGACGGGTGAGGACGTGCAGACCGTTCTCACGCGAGCCGTACGCGACGGTGTGCGATGGCTTCCGTCGATGCAGCCCGACGCGGTGGTCGCGGTGATCACCGGCGCTCTGGGGGTGCAGGACGTCGAGGCGACGGATCCTCGTATCGCGCCGGAGCAGTACCTCACCGCCGGGCTGTTGGTACTGACCGATCTGCTCGCCGCGCGGAAGGCGGCCCCCGGTCCCTGCCTGCGCCGGGCGATCGCGGAGATCGAACGGTCGGAAACGATGGAGATGCCCTGATCTCGCAGCGCCGGATGGGATCACGGCGTGCCGGCGATGCGGCTGCCGATCAGGAGAACGTCTGATCTTCGACGTTGCGTGCGATGCGCCGCAGCAGGCCCGTCAGTACCTCGAGTTCGTCCTCACTCAGCCCGTCCAGCATGAGCCGCTCGCTCTGCACCCGCCGCGGTAGTTCCGACTCGACCAGGGCACGGCCGGTATCGGTGAGGGACAACAGCACGACGCGTCCGTCCCGCTCGAGGCGAAGCCGTTCCACGAGTCCGAGTTTCGCGAGTCGCTCGGTGTGCTTGGTGGTGGACGCACCGGAAATGCCGGTGACCGAGGTGACTTCGCTGGCACGCAGCGGATGGGGGCTTCGCGCAAGTGCGCTGAGCACCTCGAATTCGGTGCGTCCGATGCCGCGCGGTTCGAGTTCCCGTTCGAGTCGGGTGAGGGCGAGTGCACCGATGCGGGTGATGCGGCCGATCACGTCGAGGGGTCGGAGATCGAGGTCGGGGTAGAGGTCTTCCCATGCGCGACGGACGCGGTCGACGTAGTCGGGGCGGTCGGAAGACGAGGGCATATGCGCATTCTAACGGCCGGAGCGAATCGCTTCGTAGATAATTTATCCCCAAAGTATTATCGTGGGGGGAATGCAGCGTTCCTCCTTCGACACGCGTGACAGTCGCGTGCAGCACTCGGTACGCGCGCTGGCCCATTCCGTCTCGCCGTCCGCTTGGCACGACGTGGTCGAAATGCGCCGCGCAGACCCGACTGTCGCGATCGCGATACGCGTCGGTCTCGCGACGCTCATCGCGCTCGTCGGTGGTGGATTGCTCGGATACAGCGAGGTCGCAGGTTTTGCGGCGCTCGGATCGCTGTGCTGTGCCTTCCTCCGCCACGAGCCGTACCCGCGGATGGCGGGAAAGCTCGCGTGTATCGGAGCGTGTGTCGTCGCATACACGTTCGCCGGTGCGGTGCTCGGCGCGCTCGGACTCTCGATATGGCTCCAGATCGCGGTGCTGTCGGTGGCGGCAGGACTGGCCTATCTATTCCTGTCCGCATTCAGGATGACGGGCCCGGGACCCGTCATCCTGATCTTCGCCGCCGCCGGCGCGGCAGGTTTCGCCCACACCGGTTCCGACGTGCGGATCGCCACCGCCGCGGCCGCGATGGGCGCACTGGTCGGCTGGATCGTCGCGCTGCTCCCGGCGCTCTGGAATCCACACGGGCCGGCGCGCGTCGCCGTGGCGCGTGCCCTCGCGGCGACCGCTGCTCTCGAGACCGAGGGTGAAGCAGCCGTGTCCGCCGCCCGCGTGGCGGCCGCGCGGGCGCGGGAAGTGATCGCGCTCGGCAGCCGCAGGGATTCACACACCGCCGAACTACTGGCACTCGTGGTCGCCGCGGAAGCAGTGATCGACAGCGGGCCACACGATACCTTCGCGGGACGCCGCGCCGACTTCGTCCGATTCGAGGCGGAACTGCGGAAGACGCGCCCCACCATCGATATTCCTCGCGAGGACATCTCGGCCGTGCCGGACCTCGAGCGCCCCCGGGGTTTCGTCCGTGAGGGAGCGCTGCTCCTGCGAGACCGGGCGCTGTTCATCGGCGCGTGCCGCGTCCTGGCAGCTTCGGCACTCGCGGGAGGCTTCGCGGCGGCCGTCGGGTTGGAGCATCCGCTGTGGGCGACGATGGGCGCGATGGCCGCCCTGCAGGGCGTCAATTACCGGCACACCGTCGCCCGTGCGATTCAACGTCTGCTCGGCAACGTCGTCGGGGCTCTCATCGCGGCGGCGGTGCTGGTACTCGATCTCGGTTATTGGCCGGTCGTCGCGGTCATCGTGCTGCTCCAGACGATCACCGAGTTGTTCGTCACCCGCAATTACGCCGTCGCAAGTATCTTCGTCACCGCAATGGCACTGTTACTCACCGGAATCGGCGAACCACTCGGTGCCGATATCGCGCTCAGCCGAGTCGGGGACACCCTCATCGGCGTGGTGGTGGGTGTAGTCGTCGCCGCGGTGACCATCCACCGCGACGATCGACATCACCTGACTTCCTGATCAGGAGTGCGCTGCCTCGAACCGCTCGAGGATGTGCGACGGAATGCGGCCCCGCGAACTGACGTCGAAACCTTCGTTGCGGGCCCAGTGCCGGATCGCCGCCAGTTGTTCCGGGGAGCGGGTGGACGGAATGGTCTTGCGCTTGCGGGCCGCCCGTGGCCGGGACGGCTTGATCACCCGTTCCGTGACATCGGCGCGCGCGGCCGGTGTGCGTGCGCCGGGGGGCTTCTTCAGCCACGGACGTAGAACGGCCCAGAACTTATCCGCGTTGGCCGGACGGAGGTCGATTTCGTACTCCACGTCGTCCACGGAGATCCGAAACGATTGCGCCAGACCATCGGCGATGGGTTGACCGTCGATGTCGTCGAAATACTCGACGCGCACTTTCTGCGCCACGCTATTCTCCTTGTCCCCGAAATGTTGCAAACGCGACGCTAGTTGTTACTCCCGGGTACGTACAACTCGCGCACATAAAGTGCGACTCGCTCGACGAGATGAGTGAAGAAATATTCGGGTTCCGTACCGACCACGATGTCGGCATCGGGTTCTCGTCCCCAGATTCCCGACCAGTCGGCGACCGTCGTGCCCCGAGTGATCCGCCCGTCGAGTTCGACATCGACGGTGGCGGGTCGTGTCACGAAGGGGACGGTGCCGAGTGCCACCGCCGCGGCGAACGGATCGTGCACGTGGGCGAGGTATCCCAGGTTCTGGTCTCGATGGAACTCCATGTAGAACCGCAACGCATCGGACAGGTGGCGTACGACAGGAACGGACGCCCGTGATCGCCGGCCGCGGGGATCGTCCGGCGACAAGTCTTCTCCGGGAACACTTCCCGCGAGCTCTGCGATCCGGGCGATGTGCGCGGGATGCATCTCGATCGACTCGGTCGTATCCAACGGGCAGAGCAGCGGACGCCGCTCGGGGGCGAGTCCCGCGAAGGCATCGAACACGACTTTCGCGGCCTCGGGATCGACCGCGACGTTCCACTCCGAAGTCGGCGTGGTGTTGCCCGGGTGATTGAAGCAACCTCCCATCACGACCAGTCGGCGGAGCCGGGTGAGAACACCGGGGTCGAGACGCACAGCGAGAGCGAGGTTCGTCAGCGGTCCGGTGACGAGTCCGGTCAGTTCCCCGGGCCGCTCGCGCGTGAGTTCGACCCAGGCCTCGGCAGCGGAGCGTGCCGAGGGGTCGCGCGTCGGCGCAGGCAGTTCCGCGTAACCGACACCGCGGGGGCCGTGCGTATCCTCGGTCGTCATCAACGGTGCGACGAGGGGCACCGCCGATCCCACCGCGACTTCGATATCCGGGCGGCCGCACACCTCCAGCCACGCAAGGGTATTCGTCGCCACCTGGTGCACCGGGACATTTCCCGCGGTGCACAGGACTGCGGCGATCTCCGCCTCCGGGCTCGCCAGCAGGTACAGCAGGGCGAGGGCGTCGTCGATGCCGGTGTCGACATCGACGAGCAGTGGGATCGGTGCCCGGGCCGTATCTACCTCGTGTGCGCGCACGCGCTCATCTTCGCCCATCGCTTTCGGTGCCACCTCCGGGGGCGTCCCCGGTGAACGGGCTCACACCTGCACTTGCGAGAATCCGGAAATGCCCCAACGCCCGGAACGTGGATTCTTCACCGAAGCCGACGGTATCTACACGCCGACGAAATATGCGGCCAGTCCGTGGTCGGACACCATGCTCAACGGGCCGTGTGTGAGCGGGCTGATCGCCCGGGAACTCGAGAATGCGCACGCGCCGGACGGATTCGTGCCGGCGCGCTTCACTCTCGATCTGTTCGCACCGGTCCGCAACGAGCCGATCACCTTCACCACGACCCGGGTGCGGGACGGGAACCGGATTCGGGTCGCCGACGCAAGCCTGATCCAGGGCGGGAAGGTGTCCGCACGGGCAACGGTCGTGTACCTGCGGCGGTCGGAGCAGCCTCCGGGATCGGTCTGGACCCGCGACGAGCATCCGGAGCCACCCCGGGAAGTACTCGATTCCCCTCCGGCCACGGACACCTACTCCTGGTACAGCAGTGACGGACGGTGGTCGAGGGGGCGGTCGGAACACCAGAATGCGGATCGCAAACGCCTGTGGTCGAGGCAGCTCCCGGTGATCGTCGGTGAAGAACAGTCGCCCTTCGTCAACACCGCGATGGTGGGTGAGGGAACGAGTTTCGTGACCAACTGGGGCGACAAGGGTGTCGGATTCATCAACGCCGACGTGACGCTGGCGTTGTCGCGCCTCCCCGAAGGCCTCGAAGTGGGTGTGGAGGCGGACAATCACATCGGCACCGACGGGGTCGCGGTGGGCACGGCCGTGCTGTTCGACAGGCTCGGTCCGTTCGGGACCGGGGTGGTCACCGCGCTGGCCAATGCGCACCGGCAGGTCGACTTCGGCTGACCCGCTCAGCTCCGTCCGGTTCGGCGTCCGTCCCCATGATCGGGATTCCTGCCGGGCCCGTTCGGGCCGGGCGCGTTCCTCGGATCGGTGATCCGAGGACGAATGGCCGCGTTTGTCCGAAACAGGTGGACCGGGCTAGCCTTGATCCTCATGAAAAAACCGGCTGGCTTCATGGTCTCTGCGTTCACCGCTGTCACGATGGCCGTAGGTCTCCTCGTCGGTACGGCCACGTCCACTGCCCAGGCGCGCCCCGCTTCCGCCTGCGCGCCCCGCGTGGACGCCGGGGTCATGGCGGAAATAGCGGACATATCGGCACCCGAGAACAACCGGACCCTGCAGGACGCTCGCGACAACGTCACCGAGATCGCCGAGCTGTGGGGTGACGCGGGAGACCCGCGCGGCGGATTCGCGGTCGTCTACAAGGAGATCCTCGACACCACCGTCCCCTCGATCGAGCGCGGCGACTACGACGATTCGCAGTGGGCCGAGGACCTCGCCGTGGACTTCGTGCAGCGCTACCTGGCAGGCGTGCACGCGCATGCGACGGGCGAGCCGGTGCCCGCGCCGTGGGAGCTCTACTACCGGACCGCGACGGACTGCGAGCACTCCGGCGGTCGTGTGGCCACCAGCGGGATGAGCGCGCATCTGCTGCTCGACCTGCCCGCCGCGCTCGCCGCGGTCGAGACCCCGGCTGAACGGTGGGACGACTTCAACCGGTACGGCGAGGTCCTCGGCACGGCGACGCCGAACATCATCCGCGAGATCGAGGCCGACTACGGAACCGATCTCACCGAACTCTTCTCGGTGTCGATCGTGGGCGACGTCATCGGCAGTGAGCGTGCCTCCGGGATCTTCTTCCAGACGGTGCGCGCGGTGGCATGGGCCAGCAGCCGGGCACTGATGTCCCCGGCCACGGAGGGCGCGGGCGAGGCCGCGATGTGGGCCGAGTGGCACGCCTCGGAGGTCGTTCTCGACACCGCGGAAGCCATCGGGATCTTCTGACCGGCCGAGCGCCGGCAGTGCGACCGCGGGGCGGTCACCCGAGGTGGGTCACCACGACCCGCACCGTCCCGTACACGGCGGTCCCCGCCGTGACGAGCGCGAAGATCGCGATCCAGATCCCGGCCGGTATCCGGGTGAGCCCCCGCAACTGATCGGCGTCCGAGCCGCGCCCGCGACCCTGCCGGTGGGTGCGTGCCAGTTCCAGAACCGGACGCGTCGCGCCGAGGAGCAGAATCCAGGTGATCAGATACGCGGCTGCGTAGCGGACCACGGGATCACCGAAGTAGGCGGCCGCACCGACCAGGGCGCCGGCGAGAACCACCGAGATGAACCCGTAGAGGTTGCGGATCAGCAGCAGCAGGACCGCGAGCGCTGCGAGGATCGACCACAGCACCGCGGCGGGACGATCGAGGGTCAGCAGCGTCGCGGCCGCGAAGCCCAGGACGGCGGGGCCGGTGTACCCGGCGAAGGTCGTCGCGATCATTCCGGGTCCGCGGGGGTTTCCGGAGGACACCATCACACCGGAGGTGTCGCTGTGCAGCCGGATCCCGGAGAGTTTCCGCCCGACGAGAGCGGCGACGAGCGCGTGGGAGCCCTCGTGTGCCTGCGTGATGACATGCCGGGTCTTGAGCCACAGCGGCCGCACCCACACCAGCGCAAGGGCGATGACCGCGGTACCGACCACCAGCCATGTCGGAGCCGGCTCATCGACTGTGGAGACGGCCTGCCACGCGGACTGCACCGCATTCGTGAAGGAATCGAGGGTGGACGCCACCGGTCACCTTTCCGTGTCGGGCCGCCGAGTGCGGCCCCGTCGAACTGTCGGGGAGGACGGACGCGTCATCGTACGGTGCGCGCGGAGGGCAATGCGCCCGTCGATAACCTGGGAGCCATGCTCAACCCTCGCACCACGCAGATCCGTGCGGGTATCGCCGATTCGTGGGCCGTCGGCCTCGGCCTCGTCCCCCTCGGACTCGCGTTCGGCGTGGTGCTCACGCAGGGCGGGTTCGAGTGGTGGTGGGCGCCGGTGTTCTCCACCGTGATCTACGCGGGGTCGATGGAGTTCCTGGCGATCGGTCTGATCGGCGCCGCGACGCCCCTTGCGTCGATCGCCGCCGCGACGCTGCTGGTCAATTTCCGTCATGTCTTCTACGGACTGTCGTTTCCGCTGCACCGGATCCGCAGTCGCATCGGACGGCTCTACGGCGTCTACGCGCTCACCGACGAGTCGTACGCGATCGTCGCGCCCAAGGCACGCGACGACCTGTCCGGCACCCGGATCCTCACCGTGCAAGTGGTGTGCCAGATCGTGTGGGTCGCGTCGGGCACGGTCGGTGCGCTGATCGGAGCGGTGCTGCCCGCCGGACTGGAGGGTCTCGAGTTCGCCCTCACCGCGTTGTTCGCGGTGCTCGCGATCGATGCGTTCCGTGCGAACCAGGACGTGCCCGCGCCCGTGATCGCACTGGTGTGCGGTCTCGTGGCGATGCTGGTCGCGAAAGAGCAGATGCTGGTGATCGGCCTGACGCTGTTCGTCGCGGCGTTGTTCGTCCGGTTCGTCTACCGGAATGCGACGACTCGTGCCTGACTCGCTGCCGGGTGCCGGATACGTATTCACCGCGTTGTTCGTGATGTTCGCGGTGACTGTGGCGCTGCGCGCGGCGCCTTTCGTGGCGTTGTCCGCTTTGCGGGACTCGGCCTTCGTCGGCTTTCTCGGCCGCACGATGCCCGCGGGGGTCATGGTGATCCTGGTGATGTACACACTGCGTGACGTCGGGCAGACGACGTGGCTGCCCGCGACCGTCGGCCTGGCGGGAACCGTCGCGGTGCACGTGTGGCGCCGCAACGCCGCTCTCAGCACGGTGGTGGGGACAGGTCTCTATCTGGTCGCGTCCACCGTGTGGGGCTGAGCCTCCTGCTGCGCCGCCGGTACGTCTTCGGACACTCCGGATTCTTCGGCCAGTGCCGGGCGGCGGCTGCGCGCCGCGATCACCGCGGCGACGAACACCGCGATGGCTGCGAGGCACTGCGACGTGCCGAGTACTTCGAGAAGGAGTTGTTCCACCCATCCTCGCGACGCCGCGTCGCGCAGCAGGTGGTTGGGCCCGGCGAGGAAGACCAGGGTGGCGGGGAGCAGGACGGGCCACCAGGAGCGATACCGGGGTGCGACGAGAAGCGGCACGAGGAACAGCGCGTACACCCAGTGATGGGTGACCGCGATGGGTGCGGCGAGCAGCGACGCGAGGCCGACGAGCGCGAGCGCCACCACGGGTTCGTCCGCGCGGAGGAAGCGGTAGGCGGCCCACGCGGTGGCGGCCACGATCAGCGCGGCGCCGGCCAGCCACAGGGCTTTGCTGAGGCCCTCGGACAAGTCGAATCGCGCGATGAGCCCGGTCAGTGCCTGATTCCGGAAGAATCCGGGGTCGCCCGCACGATCGGTCGCGAAGAATTCCTCGGTCCAGAAGAAGACGGTCGACTCGGGCCGCAGCCAGTAGCCGAACGCGACGGTCGCGATGAACGCGCCGAACGCGCGCGCTACCGACGGCAGATCCCGGCGCAGCAACAGGAGCAGGCCGAATGCTGCCGGAGTGACCTTGATCGCGGCGGCCAGGGCGATACCCACACCGCGGAAGCGCTTGGGGATGACCCCGAGGACGTCGGCGACGACGAGCGCCATCAGCACGATGTTGATCTGGCCGAACGCGAAGTTCGAGCGGAACGGTTCGAGGAAGAGGACGACACCGAGCGTGGCCGACGCGATCAGGCCGGCGTGACCGATGTCCAGGCGACGGTAGATCACCTGCAGCATCCACCACACGAGTGCGATGAGTCCGGCCGTCCACACCACCTGCAGCACGGCGCTGCTCACCAGAGCCATCGGAGCGAAGAGGAAGGCCGCGAACGGTGGGTAGATGAACCGGAACCCGGAATGACTGAAGAAGCCCTCGGTGTAGAGCGGTGTGTGGTGGAGGAAAGCCCAGCCGGCGTCGCGGAATACGTCGAGGTCCATGAGGTATTCGGTGGTCGCGTCACGCATATAGCCCCACACCGCCAGGACCGAGACCACGAGACCCACCGCGATCAACGCGGATTGCACAGGTCGGGAGCGGACTTCGGTCAACAGCACGGGCGGGTACCTCCGGGTCGGAAACAGATGTGGCTACGTTACACAATCGTTGTAATTTCCGTGGAGGGACGAGAAGCATGGTCCCGCAGCCGCTTTGGCATACCCTGTTCGCCGGCTTCTAAATGTGATCTCTCTCACGACTGAGACGTCCGGAGAATATTCAGCGCTCTAGAAATAACGCTAGATAGGCGAATATTCTCCGGACGTGGGTCACGTCCCGCTGATCTCGTTCGGCGTGTGTGGAAGGGAACCGGTGCGAATGTCGCCGGAGGAGAGGTCCACCGCGTGGAGCGAGTCGGTCGCGGGATCGGTGACGAACGCGGTGCGTCCGCTCACCGAGAGCGCCGGTCGCGGCGTCTGCCAGTCCTCGGGTTCGGTCCACTGTGCGAGGACGTCCATGCGGCGGATCGTCTCCCCCGATTCCGGATCGAGCACGTGGAGGGCTCCGTCGGTGCCCAGTACGACCGCTTCACCGTCGGGGCCGCGGCCGAGCGAGCGGAAGGTGTAACTCGTGCCCAGGTCCACCAGCCGGATCTCGGCGGTACGGGTGTCTACGAGCGCAACGGTTTCGGGCCGTTCGAGGTCTGCATCCGGATCGGTCTTGTAGTCGCCCAGTACGACGGGGGAGGCCGGAGATCCGGCCTGGTTGCCGATACGGCCGTAGTCGTCAGGGCTCGTGGCTTTGGTAAAAGTGCCGTTACGGTAGATCATCATGCCGTCCTGGCACCCGAAGGCGATGGTCTCGCCCTCCGCTACGGCTTCGCCGTGTACGCCGGGGCATTCTTCGGTGCGGGCAATCTTGCGCCTGCTCGAATCGAGAAGTGCTATGCCCGTGCGAGAATCACTGTCTCCGAGCGTGACGAGAAGCGATCCGTCCGCGAGTGCGACCACGACCCCGTGGTGTGCGTGTGGGGCGGTGTAGGACTCGGAGTCGGTAACGCCTTCTGTAGCAGCGAGACCGGAAGGATCGATCAACTCGGCCCGTCCGGTGGCGTCGTCGAACAGTGCTGTCGTACCCCCGTGGGCGACAACGTGTCCCGGTTTCCCGGCGGGGAAGACCGTCTCGGTGAGCGCGGCAGGGCCGGAGTAGTGGTGGCGGTGGTCGCCGTGGCGCTCCGACCAACTGCCGGTATCGAGCGCCCGGAACCCGCCCTCCGTGGAGATCATGACGTGGCGGCCGTCGCCTGCGGGGGCGAGCCGGGTGAATCCGCCGAGCGGGACGTCGTCCACCACGGTCAAGTTCGTTTCGTCGACGATCAGGACCCCGCCGTCGTAGGTGAGCGCGAGACGCGGTTCGGCGGCGGAGACCTCGGCCGGGGCCTGCTCGGGTCCGCTGCCGGGCTCCTGCGCAGGAGCGGGGGCAGGCGCCGAGCATCCGGCGGCCAGTGCGGCGGAGAGCGCGACCGTGAGCGCGATTCCGCGCGGAGAGGGAGTTTTCATGGGTACAGAAATATCCCGTAATGAAAATGGATGTCAAAGTCGGTTATGCGTACATCTGCATTCGGCTCTCTACGACACGCGCTAGAGCAACCCAGAAACAGCTGCGCAGCTCGTTACCATCGACCGATGGATCCGGTCCGCAACCCGTACGCCCCCGGCGCGGGGCAGCGCCCGCCCGAACTCGCCGGCCGAGAGAAGCAACTCGCGGCGTTCGACGTCGTTCTCGAGCGCATCTCCCGCGGCCGGCCCGAACGCAGCGTCGTGCTCACCGGTCTGCGCGGTGTCGGGAAAACCGTTCTGCTCAATCACCTGCGCTCCGCTGCCATAGCCAAGAGCTGGGGTACGGGCAAGATCGAGGCGCGCCCGGACCAGGGTTTGCGACGCCCGCTGTCGTCTGCCCTGCACATGGCGGTGCGTGAGATCGCGGCCGCACATCCGGATCCCGAATCCGTCGACCACTTCCTCGGTGTACTCAAATCTTTCGCTTTGCGCGCCACAGCGGACAAAGGGATGCGCGAACGCTGGCAGCCCGGAATCGACGCACCGGCGGTGAAAGGTCGCGCCGATTCCGGTGACATCGAGATCGACCTGGTCGAACTGCTCGTGGACGCCGCCGGCCTCGCTCGGGACGTCGGGGTGGGAATCGCCTTGTTCATCGACGAGATGCAAGACCTCGGTCCGGACGACGTGTCGGCGATCTGCGGTGCGTGCCACGAATTGAGTCAGGACACCGCTCCGCTGATCGTCGTGGGAGCCGGACTGCCGCACCTGCCGGCCGTGTTGTCCGCGTCCAAGTCGTACTCCGAACGATTGTTCACCTACCACCGGATCGGCCGCCTCGACCGGGATGCCGCCGATCACGCACTCATTGCGCCCGCCCAGCGAGAAGACGTCGAATTCACCAGGGACGCACTGGATCTGTTGTACGAAACGGCAGACGGTTATCCGTATTTCGTCCAGGCATACGGGAAAGCCACCTGGGATCTGGCCGCGGACAGCCCGATCACCGCAGCGGACGTACGGGTCGCGGCCCCCACCGCGGAAGAAGAACTGGCCGTAGGGTTTTTCGGTTCGCGGTACGAGCGGGCCACTCCGGCCGAGCGTGAATACATGCGAGCCATGGCGGACCTGTCGGGCGACGACGGACCCATCGCAACGTCCAAGATCGCCGCCGAACTCGGCCGCAAGCCGGCCTCACTGTCTCCCGCGCGCGACGGATTGATCAAGAAAGGCCTGATCTATTCCGCCGAAAGAGGTTTCATCGGTTTCACGGTGCCGCACTTCGGACGGTATCTCCGCAGTCAAACCGACTGAGCCGGACCCGGACCGCGACACCTCCTCGGGCTATTCGTCCACCCACTCGACAGTCGCCTCGAGGGTGGCGCGATCGGTGCGGCAGGTATTGGCCGGGTGTGCTTCGTCGGCGTACCCGAACGACACCGCGCACACGATGTCGCGGTCGTCGCCGATGCCCAATTCGCGATGCAATGCTGTCGATGCCATCGGCACCGCGGCTTGCGGTACCGCAGCAATCCCGAGCGACTCCGCCGCGAGAAGCAGGTTCGACACGTAACCACCGCAATCGACGGCGCCGTACACACCGAGCGCCTTGTCGGTGCTGACGACGGCGACGTGTGGCGCCCCGAAGAACAGGAAGTTCTCGAGCATCTGCTCGCCGCGTCGCGCGTAATCGTCGCGCGCGATCCCCAGCGCGTTGTAGAGCGCATACCCGGCGTTGCGCCGGCGCTCGGCGTACTCCCCGCGATACTCGGCGGGACCCGGGATGTCCGGATCCATGGCTCCCGACGCGGCCTGCGTGTACACCGCGTCCCGCAACCGATCGGTCGCGGTGCCGCTGGTGAGGTGGACGCGCCAGGGTTGCGAGTTGCACCACGATGCCGTCCGCTGAGCCATCCCGAGCATCCGCTCGATGTCGTCGCGCGGGACCTGCTTGGACAGAAAGGCGCGGCAGCTGTAGCGGGAGTCGAGAAGGTTCGACAACACGTCGGCAGAACTCGTCATTCGATCACCTTCGCATACCGGCCGGGCCGCGGTACCCGACGGTATCTTCCGCCTCGCGCGGATCGGCCTCTCGTGGATCAGCGAGCAGCGACCGGGACCGCCACCTCGTTGCGACGCCGAAACGGAACCGTCCAGGGCGGGTCGTAGAACCATGCCACCGGTGGGCCGGTAGCGAGCCACTCCGTCGCCTCCAGCGTTCTCAGCAACTCGGCGGTGCGCTCCGCCACCGCGGCGCGGCTGCGGTCGCCGCTGAACTGCAGCACCGCCATCGTCTCGTCGTGGATCTCGACGAGTTCCACGGACCGGTCCTCGGGGTCGGGCAGGTCCTCCATGGCCCACTTCGCCGGCATGAAGAACCGGATGACCGACGAGTCGTCCGAGGCTCCGGCCTGGGATACGGGCGCGGTCATCGCGATCGTCGACTTGCCTCTGTTCGAGCCGAAGATGTAGCCGGCCAGACGCCGGAATCCCACGTCGCGGGCACGTTCCTCGTCGCCGTGCACCGTGGTCTCGGCAGCGATACGACGGCCGTACCTGCGGACTTCGAGCCCGTGAGTCGTCGCCTGGACTTCGTACCGCGGTTCCTCGGTGCCGGTGCGGATCCCGACCGCCGAGCCGACGCCCTTCGCCGCGCCGGTCACCATGTTCACCACTCGCATATCGGTCTCCCGTCGGAGTGTTCCGCCTCAGACCTCCACGGTAGGCGCGGTGGTCATCCCGGTGGGCCGTTCATCTCGACGAGAAACTTGCGGCGCCCGGTCGTCTCGGCGGGTGTACCGCTTTCTAGTGCAATTCCGAGACTGCCGGATAATCGCCGATCAGACGACATCCTCCTCGTCGCCGGGTGTGACCCGGCGCAGACCGCGATACGCGTCCGCGGGGCTGCGGTGTCCTCCGACCACGGCCGCCACCTCTGCCGCGATGGGCATCTGGATTCCGGCCTCGCGAGCCAACTCCATGACGGTGGGCGCCGTCTTCACTCCCTCGGCGACCTGCCCGAGTTCGGCCACAGCCTCGTCGACACTGAGTCCGCGCGCCAGCGCTTCGCCGAGCCTCCGGTTGCGGGAGGCCGGACTGGTACACGTGGCGATCAGATCCCCCATGCCGGTGAGGCCGGCGAACGTCCGGGCGTTGGCGCCCATCGCTTCCCCGAGGCGCGTCATCTCGGCGAGACCGCGCGACAGGACCATCGCGCGCGTGTTGTCACCGACGCGCAGTCCCTCCGCCATGCCCGCGGCGATGGCGACGATGTTCTTGAGGATTCCGCCGAGTTCGCAGCCGAGGACGTCGGTGTTGCGATAGACCCGGAACAGCGTGGATGCGAACAGGGGCTGGAGAGCCGTGCCGACGGAGTCGTCCTGCATCGCCACGACCGAGGCGGCAGCCTTGCCGTCCGCAATTTCGCTCGCGATGTTGGGGCCGGAAAGCAGCCCGACGGGATGGCCGGGGAGGCACGCGCTGATCACCTGCGTGGGCCGCAACCGCGTCCCGGGTTCGAGCCCCTTCGCAAGGGAAACGATCGGTACCCACGCTCGGAGTTCGTGGACGAGCGGCTCGAGTGTGGAGCGCACAGCGTACGACGGCACCCCGACGACGAGCACGTCCGCTTCGTGGGCGGCCTCGTCGATGTCCGCGGTGGCACGCAGGGTGTCCGGAAGCTTCCGGTCGCCCAGGTAGCGGCGGTTGCGGTGATCGACGTTGATCTCGTCGGCGGTTTCCTTGTTTCGAGACCACAAGAGCGTCGGCGTGTTCTTCGCGGCGAGACCGGCGACGGTCGTGCCCCACGAACCCGAGCCGAGAACGACTACGCGAACCGGACGTGCCATCGGTGAATTCCTCTCGTCCAGATACGGGCGTACCGGTCAGACTGTCATGCCGTGGCGCCTCCCGGTTGTTGTTCCCGGACGCAGACGAGACGAACCACCTCGACGCGATTTTTCCGGCCGTGGTCCCGACGGTGCGAGGCGTGGCAGGATATCCCCGTGACCGGGAAACCCGACACAGCACAGCGTCTGCGCGACCTCGCGCTGTTGCGGCGGGTTCGTGATCGGATTGACCGCGAATACGCACAGCCTCTGGACGTCGAGGCCTTGGCCCGCGGGGTGAATATCTCGGCCGGGCACCTCAGCAGGCAATTCCGGATCGCCTACGGTGAATCGCCGTACTCGTATCTCATGACGCGTCGTATCGAGCGCGCGATGGCTCTGCTCCGTCGTGGCGATCGCACCGTCACCGAGGTCTGTTTCGAGGTGGGCTTTTCTTCTCTGGGGACCTTCAGTACGCGCTTCACCGAATTGGTCGGTGTCCCTCCGAGCACATACCGGCGGGAGGCGGCACTCGCGACGGACGGCATGCCGTCGTGCGTGGCCAAACAGGTCACACGACCGATCAGAAATCGAGAAGCATCGGTGGCCGCATCCGACTTACGGTGATCGTCATGGACATCAACATTCATCACACCTTCCTTCCCCACTCGGACCCGGACGCTTCGCTGGCGTTCTATCGCGACACTCTCGGCTTCGAGGTTCGTAACGACGTCGGCTACGGCGGGATGCGGTGGATCACGGTCGGCTCCGCCGACGGCACCGGTCCCTCCGTCGTCCTGTACCCGCCCACCGCCGACCCCGGAATCACCGAAGACGAGGGCCGCACCATCGCCGAGATGATGGCGAAAGGAACCTTCGCCTCGATCATCTTGTCCACCGCAGATCTCGACGGGACCTTCGCGCGTCTGCAGGACGGCGACACGGAGATCGTGCAAGAGCCGATGGACCAGCCGTACGGGGTTCGTGACTGTGCCCTCCGCGACCCCGCCGGCAACATGGTTCGCATCCAGGAATCGAGCTGACACGCCGGCAATCCCGGTGGCAAGGTCGTCGAACCCGAACTCCGCGCAGCGTACGGCAGTAAGGATGCGGACTTGATTCGCTGATACGGCGAGTGGTTCCGTCACGCGGGGGGCCAGCGGCCGGTGATCATCTCGGTCATCTCGTTCACCCAGGTGTCGTCGAGGGCGGCGTCCCGGCGGATCAAGATACGGAAAATCGCGGTCCCCGCGACCACCTCCACGAGCATGGGTAATTGGTCGTCGTCGCGACGCTCCGAACCGAAGCGAGACTCGAATGCGGTCAGATTCCCGGCCAATCGCGCGATCATCATGTTGTGCAATTCCGTGTCGGCAACGGTGTCGGCGATCAGACCCGGCAATGCCGATCGCACCTCGGGGCGGTCGAAGATGACCCGGATCGTCTCGACCAGAACCCTGATTTCGTTGCGGATATCTCCCGAATCGTCCGGCATGGTAATCGTTTCGGCAGAAAGCACTGCCTCGTGGACAAGTTGCGCCTTGCCCGACCATCGCCGGTAGATGGCAGCGGTGGTGGTCCCGGCGCGCGCGGCGATCGCCGACAACGACAACGCGGAATAGCCCGTCTCGAGAATCAATTCGCGGGTGGCGGCAATGATCGAGGCATCAATCCTGCTGTCGCGCGGCCGTCCCGGCGACGGCTGCGCAGACCTCTTGCCATCCTTTGGGCTTTCTGCTGTCATGACTGCATCATATTTCCAATACGATCTGCATCGTATTTGAGGGAGTGCCTGTGAACTTGAGCCCGCTCGACGAGTTTCCGATCCATCAGGCACCTGCGCCGTTGACGTGGCCGACCATGTCCGATCGAAACTTCTACGACCGGTCGTATTTCAACGTGCTCGATCGGGAGGGCCGCTTCATGGCGCTCACCGGAGTCGGCTACTACCCGCGCCTCGGCGTGAAAGACGCCTACTTCGTCGTCCGTCTCGGCGATATGCAGACCGCGCTTCACCTCAGTGACGCCATCGACGACGACCGCCTTCACCAGAACGTCAACGGGTACTGTCTCGAAGTCGTCGAGCCACTGCAGCAGCTGCACCTGACACTGGCACAGACCGAGGGTATTTCCGCAGACCTCACCTGGCGCGGGCTGTTTCCTGCTGCGCTGGAGAAGCCGCACGAGATGCTCACCGAGCGGCGAGTGACCTTGCAGGCGTGTCGCTTCGCCCAGGTCGGGTCCTGGGAGGGGTGGATCGACGTCGACGGCGAACGGCTCGAAGTCGGTCATGACACCAGCGTGGCGAGCCGTGACCGATCGTGGGGGATCAGACCTGTCGGTGAGGCCGAGCCAGCCGGTCGGCCAGACGCTTCGTTCGCCGGAATGTGGTGGCTCTACCTACCTCTGGCCTTCGACGACTATCAACTCTTCTTGATCCTGCAAGAGGATTCCGACGGCCACCGCAGCCTCTACGACTGCACGCGCCGCTGGCGGGACGGGCGCGTCGAACAACTCGACGGAGTGCGCGCCACCATCGACTACCGGACCGGAACCAGGATTCCCCGGGGCGCCCACGTCGAGTTCATGAACCGTGCAGGGGACCGAATTCAGCTGGATGTCGAATCGAAGTTGTTCGCGCCTATTGCTTTCGGGTCGGGGTACGGGGGCGACTCCTCGTGGGCACACGGCAGCTGGAAGGGCGGCCCCTTCGCCGAACGCGTCAGCTTCGACCTCACGGACCCGGAGGTGATGGCCCGAGCGCCCTTCAGTCTCATCGACCACGTCGGCAAAGCTGTGTGCACCGAAGCCGACGGGACGGTCCGCGAAGGTGCGGGCTTGTTCGAGCACGGTGTGATCGGTCCGCACCACCCGTCGGGCTTCTCCGACTGGACAGACGTCGCGGATCGGGCGCCGCTTCAGTGAAGATCATGACAGCCCTGTTCGGGCCCACCGATGCGGTCGAGCGCGCGCAAGTGCTCCAGGAAGCCGGTGCATCCGGTGTATTCACCTTCGAGGGACCGTTCGACGTGTTCACACCTCTCGTGTTGGCGTCGTCGGTCAAGGGTCTCGACCTGATGTCGAACGTCGCGATCGCATTCCCCCGCAATCCGATTCAACTTGCCCACCAGGCAAACGATTTGCAACTGCTCAGCGAGGGGCGCTTCATCCTGGGTCTGGGCACACAGGTGCGGGCGCAGATCGAGAAGCGCTACGGCACACAGTTCGATCATCCGGTCGCGCGAATGAAGGAATTGGTGGGGGCGTTGCGCGCGATCTTCGCGACGTGGAACGAGGGGGAGCCACTGGACTTCCGCGGTGAGTTCTACCGCCATACCTTGATGACACCGACCTTCGTGCCCGGACCGAACCCGTTCGGTCCGCCGCCGATCTATCTCGGCGCGCTCGGGCCTCGGCTGACCAAAGCCACCGCAGAAGTGGCCGACGGTCTGTTGGTGATGCCTTTCGGATCGAAGCGGTTCCTGCACGAGACGACGCTGCCGGCCGTTCGCGACGGGCTGGCGGCTGCCGGCCGCAGCGAGGACGACTTCGAAGTGGTGCCCGAGGTCATCGTGTCGGTGGGTACCGGACGGGACGACGACCATGCCTCGACCCGGATGCTGCTGGCGTTCTACGGCTCCACCCCGGCCTACCGGCCGGTGCTCGACGCCCACGGCTGGGGTGATCTGCAACCCGAACTCAACGCAATGTCCAAGCAGGGCCGCTGGCGGGAGATGGCCTCGTTGATCGACGACGACATACTGCACACCATCGCCGCGTGCGGAACCCCGAAAGAGGTCGCCGCGCACATCCGTGATCGCGTCGACGGTGTGTCGGACCGGATTTGCCTGTATCAACCGGGTCCTATCGAGGTCGAGGCGCTCGCCGAAATCGTCGACGCATTGGGGGGATCACCATGCCCCTGAACGCAATCGAATTCGACGAGGTCACCGATGACCGCTACGGCGGCAAAGCGGCCGGACTCGCGCAGTTGCGCCGCCTCGGACTTCCGGTACCGGTGGGATTCGTCATTGCTGATGCTACCGAGTGGGTCAGCACCGATGATGCGGGGGAATGTTTCTCGCGCATGGCCGCAGTCGGTGCTGTACCAGTGGCTGTCAGGTCCTCGGCAGTCGGGGAAGACGGCGACGACCAGTCGTTCGCCGGACAATACGACACCGTGCTCGGCGTGAACTCCGTCGATGACTTCGCCGCGGCCGTGCAGAGGTGCGCCGCCTCCGTGCGTTCGCGACGCGCCGCGGCCTACAGCGGGCAACCCACGGCCACCATGCATCTGGTGGTGCAGCAGATGGTGGACGCGCGCGCCGCCGGGGTTGTGTTCACCGCCGATCCGGCGACCGGCCGGCGCGACCTCACGGTGATCGACGCCGTCGCCGGTCTCGGTGAAGCGCTCGTCGACGGTACGGCGTCCTCAGACCACATCGTCCTGGATTCGGACGGTAACCCGGCCGTCCGCGATGTCGGTGAGGTGCCGGTCCTGTCGCCGGACGAGGTCGCCGATATCAGGTCCGGCGCCCTGCGTGCTGCGCAACATTGGGGCAGGCCGATGGATCTCGAGTGGGCGATCGACCGATCCGGCACATTGTGGTGGCTGCAGGCTCGACCGATCACCACCCTGCCCGGCGATTTGGCAGAGATGGATTCGCCTCTCGCGGGCGCAGACCACGTATACACGCGTTGCAACATCGGCGAGATGATGCCGGGTGCATTCTGCCCGTTGACCGCATCGGTCTCCGGCTTTGCCATCGACTACGCGATGCAGATGACGCAGGTGGTGGCGCGGGCACAGCAGAGTTACGAGAAGCCGTGGCTCCAGGTGGGCTACTTCCATGGCCACATGTTTCTGAACCTGACCGAGGGGACAGCTCTGAGCTCCGGACTCCTGGGTAATTCGTTGGAGCAGTTCTCCACCTCGATCTGCGGGCGGGTGGTTGACGAGCTGAAGCCGAAACCCCCGAAACCTTTTGTGCACAGGTTGATCAACACGGTCCGGCTCACCACGTATGCGTTGTCCGCCGGCCCCGCGATTCGGCGCCTCGAAGACCAGATCGCCGCGTTTCAGATCCCGACCAGCGACGACCCACGACGCGTGATGGGCCAGTTGGAATCCGGCGTGCAGCAGTATTGCGACATCACGCTGACACATGTGCGGTCGTCATCGCGCGCGGCGGTTGCGGCCAACATTCTCGAAAGTGTTCTGATGAGAAAAGCGGTGAAGAACGGACGAAGCGAGGACGAGGGTCGTGCCGAGGCAACCCGGCTCATGGCCGGAGCCTCCGATGTCGAGAGTGCGATGATGCTCGTGGAGCTCGACTCGGTGGTACGCGCCATAGCCGCCACCGAGGGGGTCGCCGAGCAGTTCTCGGCAGCAGAGCCGGACGCCGCGGTCAACGAGCTGCAGTCCACACGAAGCGCCGCAGGCACAGCGTTGCGACAGTTCTTGACCCGTCACGGTCACCGCGGATACCGCGAGTTGTGCATGCGTGACCCCTCCTGGGCCGAGGATCCTGAAGGCCTGGGCGCGATGATGCAGGTGATGGTCCGTTCGGCGCTCGATCCGACTCGTCGTGAATCGGGAAGCACCCACGTCGAAGCACCAAGATCCTTCCCCATCAGGTTTCTTGCCCGGTTGGCACAGGGCGGCGCACGCGGGCGCGAGGAGACGAAATCGAAGATGGCGCTCATGGCGCATGCGCTCAAATTGGGCTACCGCCACCTCGGTGAGGTGCTGGCCGAGACCGGGCGACTGCCCGACTCGGATCTGGTGTTCTTTTTCGACCGTGCCGAATTGACACGCGTCGTCGGTTCGGACGACATCACCGGTCTCGTGCAGAACGCGCTGAAGCGTCGGGAAGCGCTGGCGTTCCAGAACTCTCTCGAGTTCGACGATGTGTCTGTCGGACGACCGACCCCGCTGATCGCCCGGCCTGCGCCAGGTGTCACCGGTGATGAGATCATCGGCCGACCCGCAAGTCGCGGCACCGTGGAAGGTGTTGTGCGGGTCGCACAATCGATGGGCGATGCGCGCGAGCTGCAGCGGGGAGAGATCCTCGTGACGCCGGTGACCGACGTCGGGTGGACGCCGTACTTCACCGTCATCGCGGCGCTGGTCACCGACATCGGCAGCTCGGTGTCCCACGGCGCTGTGGTGGCCCGCGAATACGGCTTGCCCTGCGTCGTGAACACCTTGGTGGCCACCCGATCGCTCGAGACCGGCGACCGTGTACGCGTGGATGGAGACCGAGGTGTGGTCACCCGTCTCGACCAGTCGTGAATCGGACGCTGAGCGATCACTCACGACCGAGCCCGAGTCACCGGCAACACGAAAGTTGTTGCACCGGGCGGTCATAGGTAAGCATGGCGGCAGCGACCTGGTCTGCCGCTGTGTGCGGCAGGGCGGACCCATGTCGTCGAGGACGAGCAGTCGCGCGGGTTCCCCCGGGTGCACCACACTTTTGCTATACATACGTTAGGCCCTGGTCGAGGACGGATGGAGACCCATGAGCTCTGCCACGCGAAAAAAGCCCGGTTCGTCCCGGACCCACCCCGCCGACAGCCACGACTGGATCCGCGTACACGGCGCACGCGAGAACAATCTTCGGGACATCAGTCTCGAGATCCCGAAACGGCGGTTGACCGTGTTCACGGGTGTCTCGGGCTCCGGAAAGAGTTCGCTGGTGTTCGCCACGATCGCCGCGGAATCGCAGCGGATGATCAACGAGACCTACAGCGCCTTTGTACAGGGCTTCATGCCGACCCTGGCGCGACCCGACGTCGACGTGCTCGAGGGCCTGACCACGGCGATCATCGTCGATCAGGAGCGGATGGGTTCCAACCCTCGTTCCACCGTCGGCACCGCGACCGATGCGAACGCCATGCTGCGCATCCTGTTCAGCCGGCTCGGGAAGCCCCATATCGGCTCGCAGCAGGCGTTCTCCTTCAACGTCGCCTCCATCAGCGGAGCCGGCTCGGTCACCGTGGAGAAGTCCGGAAGAACGGTGAAGGAACGCCGGAGTTTCACCGTCACCGGCGGCATGTGCCCGCGCTGCGAAGGCATGGGCACGGTGTCCGACTTCGACCTGACCGCCCTGTACGACGACAGCAAGTCGCTCGAAGAGGGTGCGCTCACCATCCCGGGTTACACCATGGACGGCTGGTACGGGCGCATATACCGCGGGTGCGGATTCTTCGATCCGAGCAAACCGATCGCGAAGTTCACGAAGAAGCAACTGAACGATCTGCTCTACAAGGAACCCACTCGGATCAAGATCGACGGCATCAACGTGACGTTCGAGGGGCTGATCCCGAAGATCCAGAAGTCGTTCCTGTCCAAGGACCGAGAAGCGATGCAGCCGCATATCCGGGCGTTCGTCGACCGCGCGATCACGTTCCAGACGTGCCCCGAATGCCACGGCACGCGGCTCAACGAAGGAGCCCGATCGTCGAAGATCGACGGCATCAGCATTGCCGACGCCTGTGCGATGCAGATCAGCGATCTCGCCGAGTGGGTTCGCGGGCTCGACGAACCGTCGGTGGCCCCGCTCCTGAAGTCGCTGGGCGACACCCTCGATTCCTTCGTCGGGATCGGCCTGGGATACCTCGCCCTCGACCGCCCCGCGGGCACGCTGTCCGGTGGTGAGGCTCAGCGCACCAAGCTGATTCGTCACCTCGGGTCGTCGCTCACCGATGTCACCTACGTCTTCGACGAACCGACGATCGGCTTGCACCCGCACGACATCGCACGGATGAACGACCTGCTGCTGCAACTGCGCGACAAGGGCAACACCGTACTGGTCGTCGAGCACAAACCGGAGGCGATCGCGATCGCCGACCACGTCGTCGATCTCGGCCCCCGCGCCGGCACAGAAGGCGGCAAGATCGTGTTCGAGGGCACCGTGGAGGAGTTGCGCACGAGCGGCACCCTCACAGGCAAGCACTTCGACGACCGCGCGTCGCTGAAACCGTCCGTCCGTACCTCGACGGGCGCCCTCGAGGTGCGCGGCGCCGACACCCACAACCTCCGCGACGTCGACGTCGACATACCCCTCGGAGTGCTCGTCGTGGTGACCGGCGTTGCCGGATCGGGGAAGAGTTCACTGATCAGCGGGTCGGTCGCTCACCGCGACGGGGTGGTCTCGATCGATCAGGGCGCGATCAAGGGTTCGCGCCGGAGCAACCCGGCGACCTACACCGGACTGCTCGAACCGATCCGTAAGGCGTTCGCCAAGGCGAACGGCGTCAAACCGGGCTTGTTCAGTGCCAATTCCGAAGGGGCATGCCCCAACTGCAACGGTGCCGGAGTCGTGTACTCGGACCTGGCGATGATGGCCGGAGTAGCGGCCCCCTGCGAGGTGTGCGACGGCAAGCGGTTCATGGCGGAGGTGCTCGAGTACAAGTTCGGCGGCAAGGACATCGACGAGGTGCTCACGATGTCGGTCGCGCAGGCCGAGGAGTTCTTCGGTGGTGGCGCGAACGGCTCGTCGCTCCCGGCAGCGCACAAGATTCTCAGGCGTCTCGCGGACGTCGGTCTCGGCTACATCAAGATCGGTCAGCCGCTCACCACACTGTCCGGCGGCGAACGCCAGCGACTCAAGCTCGCGACCCACATGGGCGAAAAGGGCGACGTCTACATCCTGGACGAGCCCACGTCGGGCCTGCACCTCGCCGATGTCGAGAACTTGCTGGGCCTGCTCGACAGGCTCGTGGACTCCGGAAAATCGGTCGTGGTCATCGAGCACCACCAGGCGGTGATGGCCCATGCCGACTGGATCATCGATCTCGGTCCCGGTGCAGGCCACGACGGCGGCCGCATCGTCTTCGAGGGCACACCACGCGAACTCGTCGACGACCGCTCGACGCTCACCGGCAAGCACCTTGCGGAGTACGTCGGTGCGTGAGACCGGCTGCGGCCGTGCGGTTCACTCCTCCTGCCGGAACCGGACTGCGAGTTCGCTGCGTGGGCGGATGCCGAAGTTCGGGTAGACGCGAGTGAGGTGGTCTGCGGGGTCATTGCATCTGCCGCCACGACGACGACAGGACATACTCGGACCATGACTCTCCCGCTGCGCGATGTCTACGCCGAACCCACGCTCGCCGACGTGATCCCGTCGGTACTCGCGTCCGCGGGGGTTCCCGGTGAACGCAACCGCCTCGGCCTCACGGACAGCGCGCACACGGTCGTCCTGCTGGTCGACGGTATGGGATGGGAACTGCTGCGGCGCAACAGGAACACGGCGCCGTATCTCACCGACCTTCCCGGTCGGCCGATCCGTGCCGGATTCCCCACCACGACCGCGGCGAGCATCGCGTCGCTCGGCACCGGATTGCCGTCCGGGCGCCACGGCATCACCGGATACCAGTCGTACGTCGAGGAAGCCGAGACCGCGGTCAACTGGCTGAGCTGGACGGCGGCGGGGACCTCCCTCGATCAACGCGACACGCTCGTGCCCGAACAGGTCCAGCCCCATCCCACGGCCTTCGAACGCGGAGACGCTGCGGGGCTGGCCGTGACGACCGTCGTTCCCAGGGCGTTCGACGGCAGCGGGCTGACCCGGGCAGTCCTGCGTGGTGGCAGATTCGTCGGGGTGTCCGCCTACGGTGACCTGCTGGCGGAGGTCGTCGCGGCCGCACGCGCCGGTGAGCGGAACCTCGTGTACTGCTATCTCTCGGAAGTGGACACGCTCGGACACGTCTACGGGCCCGACTCCCAGGCGTGGCTGGCGCAACTGACCGTCGTGGACCGCTTCGTGGAACAACTCGCCGGCGCTTTGCCGGACGGAACCCGATTGCTCGTCACGGCGGACCACGGCATGGTCGATTCCTCTCGCGGCCGCCGCGTCGATTTCGACCGTCATCGCGGTCTCGAGGAGGACGTCGACGTCGTCGCCGGTGAGCCGCGGTGCCGGCACATTCACACGGGGCGCGTAGACCGGGTCCTCGAACGGTGGGCGAACGAACTCGGCGACGACTTCTGGGTCGGCACCCGCGACGAAGTACTGTCGGCGGGACTGTTCGGGCCCGACCCGGACCCTTCCGTCACCGGCCGCATCGGGGACATCGTCGTGATCGGCCGCGACGAGGCGACCGTGATCCGTTCCCACGGCGAGCGGATGCTCTCAGCGCTGCCCGGCCAGCACGGCGCACTCACCGCTGACGAACTTCTCGTACCTCTTCTCCAGGTCCGGTAACGCCGCCGCACTCGGGCGGTGTGCCATTTACTGTGTTCTCATGCGCACTTCCGCTCCGGTCACGTGGCACGAACGCACGAGCAGGATCGCATTGATCGTCCTGTGGGTTGCCCGACTTCTGTTCAAGCCCGTGCTCACCCTCTGGCCCAGCAACGATTTCGGGATCGCTGTGCTCGGGCGGCTGTCCTGGCTCGTCGACAAGGTCACTCCGACACCGAGAAATGTCCATGTCACGGAGACCGAGCTGGGCGGTGTCCCGGCGGAGCAGATTATGTCGCCGAAACCCGTGGACGATCCGCTCGAGGACGCCACTATCCTGTACTTCCACGGCGGCGGATTCATCTTCTGCGGACCGTCCACCCACCGGCAACTGTGCGTGCAACTAGCGCTCGAATCGGGTGCACCGGTGTATTCGATGGACTACCGACAGGTTCCGGTCGTGCCTGTTGCGGGATCGGTGCAGGACGCGATGAGCGCGTACGAGGCACTGCTCGGCATCGCGGACGACCCGACGCGCATCATCGTGGGAGGAGACTCCGCCGGTGGGTACCTGGCTGCGAAGGTGGCCGAGATCGCGGCACGTCGCGGACTTCAGCGGCCGGCGGCGGTCATCGGGTATTCGCCACTGCTGAATCTCGATCTCGGCGATCACGACCGGGCCTACATGGCCAGGGATGCGTATCTGCCGATCAAGGCGCTCGACAAACTACGCCCTCGGTGGATCGGGGAGGACGCGATCGAGGGAGAAATGAACCCGGTCGACGCCGACCCCGCACTGTTTCCGCCGATGTTTCTCTGTGCGGCCGAATACGAACTCACCCGCCCCGACGTCGAGATCATGACGCACCGCCTCGCCGAGGCGGGTCGCGTGGTCGAAACCCACCTGTGGCGCGGGCAGGTCCATGCGTGGCCGGTTCTTGCGCGCGCCTTGCCCGAAGCCCTGGAACTCATCACGCTCAGCATTGCGTTCGCACGCCGCGCCGTCGTGGCGCTGGACGACGGTCGCGCCGCCTGAACGCAGGCTAGTGCTTCGTCGTCTTCAGGAGACGTGGCTGCAACCATTCGACGAGATCGCCGAGCACACGGTCGTTCTCGGGTTCGTTGAACACCTCGTGGAACAACCCGTCGTACAACTTCGACGTCAGGTCCTCCGATCCGGCATGGTCCACAACCACGCGTGCCCCCGCGGGGTCGGCCAATGTGTCGGCGGAGCCGTGAAGCACGAGCAGCGGCAACGTCAGGCCGGGCAGACGCTCCGCGACACTCTCCTCGTTGAGCACGAGGACCCGCGCGAGGCCGGCGGGCACCAAACCGTGATGCACGAGAGGATCCGCGTCGTATGCGGCGACCACCGCGGGATCGCGCGACACCGCTGCGCTGTCGAGTTTCTGCACCGGTACAGCAGGGAGAATCCGACCGATCAGCTTTCCGAGTTCCACAACGAGCTTCGGCGTGCCGGACGTGACCACGAGCGCCGGTCCGGACAGCACCAGTCCGGTGAGCCGGTCCTGGTGATCGAGTGCGTACGCGAGTGCGATCGCGCCGCCCATGGAATGGCCGAGGAGGAACGTCGGCAGGCCGGGATGGGCCGCGGTCGCGATGTCGAACAGTGCGTCGAGGTCGTCGGTGAAGTCGTTCATGGTGCGCGCGTGCAGTCGCTTGCCGCCGGATCGGCCGTGTCCCCGATGGTCCGGTGCGTACACCACGATGCCGAGTTCGGTGAGCCGTTCGGCGACGTGGTCGTAGCGACGGGCATGCTCACCGAGGCCGTGCGCCAGGACGAGCAGCGCGGTGGGTTCACCGTCCGGCGACCACACGTCGTACACGATTCGAGTGCCGTTTCCGCCGGTGAACGAGGACTCGCGGTGCTGCATGGGGTCTCCTGCCGGATGGTCGACGTGGGGGCCATCGCATCCTTGCACGTGTGTGGCTCGCGTCTCGGGACTCGCCACGGATGAAACGGAGTTACCGGTCGGGAATCAATCCGATTGACGCCCTGTTGTGCATCGGTACCCTGGATGTCGTGATCCAGGCACTCCTCTTCCACTGACGCCCGCCGGCCCGCCCCTTCCCTCGCCCGCGCGACGGGAATCGGAGAAGCGGGCCGTTGCCTGTGTCCCTCGGCCGCTGACCCGGCCGTTCGTCGGAAACCGAGCGACTCCACCCCACCACAGTGGGGACGAGGTGCCCGGTATGCGGAGGAAAACATGACCACCACAATCACACTGCCTCGCCGTTCGCGCGCGCAACTCGGAGCACTCGACGTCCACATCGCCCGCGGCGGCCACCCCGTCCTGCAAGGCGTCGACCTCGCTGTCTCACCCGGCTCCCGGATCGGCGTGGTCGGTGAGAACGGACAGGGAAAGTCCACGCTGCTGCATATTCTCGCGGGCAGCCTCGAACCCGATTCCGGATCCGTTCGACGATTCGGGTCGCTCGGCGTCGCAGAGCAGGAGATGACCGTCAGCGGCGGTCGTACGGTCGGCGACCTGATCGACACCGAACTCGCCGCGGCCCGTGCAGCCCTGCGCGCGCTGGACGACAGTGCCGTCGGGCTGTCCGAGGGCAGGTCGGCTGCCGCGGAGACCTACGCGAACGCGCTCGAGGCAGCCGAGCAACTCGAGGCCTGGGACGCCGATCGCCGCGTCGATGCGGCCCTCGAGGCACTCGGTGCTGTGACCGATCGGTCCCGGCTCCTGTCCGAGATGTCCGTGGGGCAGCGCTACCGCGTGCGGCTCGCAGCCCTGCTCGGCGCGGAACACGACTTCCTTCTGCTGGACGAGCCCACCAACCACCTCGACGCCGACGGTCTCGACTACCTCACCGAGCGACTGCAACAGACCCGCAGCGGTCTCGTCCTCGTCAGCCACGACCGGGCCTTGCTGTCCGATGTCGCGACTTCGATCCTCGACCTGAACCCGAGCCGGGACGGGCGCCCCCGCCTCTACGGCGGTGGCTACGCTGGTTATCGCGAGGGACGAAAGGCCGAATACGCGCGATGGGTCGAGGAATACAACCGGCAGGAGGCCGAGCGTGCCCGGCTCACCGGCGAGCTCGAGCACGCCCGGGACAGGCTGATCGACGGCTGGCGACCGGACAAGGGAACGGGAAAACACCAGCGCGCGACCCGCGCTCCCGGCCTGGTTCGATCCGTCCACCGCCGGCAGGACGCGCTCGACGAGCAGGAGATCACGACGCCTGTCCCTCCGCTGCGGTTCACGATGCCCTCACTCGGCGCCGAACTCGACTTGCTCGAGCCCGACGCGCCGCTGATCAGGGCGGAGAAGATCGCGGTCGCGGGCCGGCTCGACCGGCCGGTCTCGCTCGCGGTGCTTGCCGGGTCGCGGCTGATGGTGACGGGACCGAACGGTGCCGGGAAGTCGACACTTCTCGCCGTGCTCGCACAGACGATCGAGCCGACGTCGGGAACGCTGGTCGTGGACCCGGTGGTGAGGGTCGGGCGACTCGCGCAGGAGTCGGCACCGCCGTCCGGGAAGCGGGTACGCGAGGTGTACGACACCCACATCGGACTCCTCACCGCCCACGGTGTGGTGCCCGAGGACCGCACCGTGCCCCTGGAGGATCTCGGTCTGCTCGACGAGCGGGATCTCGACAAGCGGGTGCGGGATTTGTCGATGGGCCAGCAGCGTCGGCTCGACCTGGCGATGATGCTCGCGACCCGGCCCCACGTTCTGCTGCTCGACGAGCCGACGAACCATCTGTCGATCACCCTCGTGGACGAGATGACCGAGGCCCTGGAGGTCACCGACGCCGCTGTGGTGCTCGCGACCCATGACCGCCAGCTTCGCCGGGACGTTGCGGGGTGGAAGCATCTGAACCTCACGGTGAACCGGGCGGACCGCGAGGTCGCGTGACCGGCGTCAGCTCCCGGCACCGCGTGCGGCGGCCGGAGGGGTGGTCGTCGTGGGCACGATCGAGTGGGCCAGCGCCTGAACGAGAAATTCGAGTTCCGGTGTCGGTGTCGCCCCGCTTCGCAGGACACCGCACACCGGCACGCGCAGCCGGTGGTCGGTCTCGCGCATGAACTTCAGGCCCTTGTGCGGTGTCTCGGCGGCGGTGCCGGCGTAGAGGACCGTCCAGGCCCGTGGGTTGGTGATGACCTCGAGGGTGGCGGTGTGGTCGCTGGCGATCGGGGGACCGAGCCGGACGCGGCGACCGACCTCGACGAACGCGTCCTCGATCACGCGGTGCAGCAGAACCTGGTTGTTCCGGGGTGGCAGCAGCAACGGATAGTGCGCGAGTTCTCCGATGTCCACGGTGGAGAAGGCGGACAACGGGTGTCTCGTCGAGGTGACGATGACGAGATCTTCGATCCCGAGGCGAATCGCCTCGAGGCCGGGCCGGTCCACGTCGCCGCGGATCAGGGCGAGGTCGGCTTCGCCGGACGCGACAGCGTTGACCCGATCGGTGAAGTCCTTGATGACGAACTCGACGTCGAGGTTGGGGTGGCGCTCGCGTACGCGGGAGATGGCGTCGAGACTCTGCGACGCGAAACTCATGTTCGCCGTGATCCGGATACTTCCCCGCGGCTCGTGCCCGACTTCGAGCGCGCGGGCCTCGAGGCTCAGCACCTCGGCGGCGATGGGCATCAGCCGTACCCCCGCCGGGGTGAGCTTGACCGAGCGCGTCGAGCGCTCGAACAGCTTCGCGCCCACCTCCTGCTCGAGTTTCGCGATCTGGTGACTGATCGCCGACTGGGAGATGAAGCATCGTTCGGCTGCCCTCGAGAAGCTCGTCTCTTCTCCCACGGCGAGGAAGTACCGCAGTTGCCGGAAGTCCATCACGCCCCTACTTATGAGCAGAACAGATAACAGTTCCCCGAATATCCCAGGTTACTGGATACAGGAGGGGTCGGAAACCTAGGTTGGACTAATACATGAACTCGAGTGGAGGTATCGCTGGCGTGGGTGGGACAGGAAAGGAAGAGGCGAACATCATCGACCGGACAGAGGTTGTCATCGTCGGTTCCGGCTTCGGAGCACTGGCGACGGCGAAGAAACTCGCGAAGGCCGGCAAGCCGTTCGTCCTCATCTCGGAGACCACCGAGCACCTGTTCCAGCCTCTGCTCTACCAGGTGGCGACGGGTGTCATCTCGCCCGGCGAGATCGCACCGTCCGTCCGCGCGATCCTCGCGAAGTACCCGCAGGCCGATGTGCGGCTGGGCAGGGTCGTCGACGTGGATCCGGATGCCGGCACCGTCACCTATGAAGCCGGCGGCACTCGGCACACCCTCGGGTACGACCACCTCGTCGCCGCGACCGGTGCCCGCCAGGCGTACTTCGGCCGCGATGAGTTCGCCGACCTGACGTACGCGCTCAAGACCGTCGACGATGCCGAGCGGCTGCGCCGCCAGATCGTCCGCTGCTTCGAGGAAGCGCACACGACCTCCGATCCGGAACATCGGAAGAATCTGCTCAGCTTCATCGTCGTCGGGGCAGGGCCCACCGGCGTCGAGCTCGCCGGCCAGATCAAGGAACTCGCACAGCGCTACTTCGCGGATGCGATCCACAACATCACCGCGGACGACGTCACCGTCACGCTCGTCGAAGGTGCAGACAAGGTGCTCCCGCCGTTCGGCGGCAAGCTGAGCGAGTACTCGAAGGAATCGCTCGAAAAAGCCGGCGTCGAGGTTGTGCTCAACACCCTCGTGACCGACATCGACGAGCACGGCGCGACCCTGTCCACGCCGACCACCGAGGCATCGCGTCGTCTCACCGCCGAGACGATCATCTGGTCCGCCGGCATCCAGGCCAACGACTTCGCCGCAGTGCTCGCCGAGCGCACGCGCTGCGAGACGGTCCGCGGAGGACGGCTCGTGGTCGACGCGGACTTCACGGTGGGCAGCGCCGACAACATCTACGCCATCGGCGACATGGTCACGCTCGACAACCTGCCGGCGCAGTCGCCGTTCGCCATGCAGGGCGGCCGGCACGTCGCCAAGATGATCCTGGGCAAGATCCCGGCCGGCACGCCCTTCAAGTACAAGGACAAGGGCAGCATGGCGATCATCAACCGCTTCCGCGCCATCACGCGGGTCGGGAAGGTCGAACTCACCGGCTTCATCGCGTGGGTGCTGTGGCTGGCCGTGCACCTCGTGTACCTCGTGGGCTTCCGTAATCGCTACATCGCGGTCATGTCGTGGTGCGGGTCCTTCCTGGGCCACCGCCGCCCGCACTTCTACTACGCGCAGGAACCCACGCCGGTCGCTGCTCCTCCGGAGCCGGTGTCCGCGTCGGCGGACGAGGCGGGCACAGAACCCGTGCGCGTGTCCGCGTAGGGACTCGCTCTTCAGGACCCCGGCCGTCGTCACGGCCGGGGTCCTGACTACTTGTGAACCGGGACACATGTGGGCGCGGCGGGATTGAGTTCGCGCACGCACAGCTCTAGAGTCACGTCGAATTGCGCAAAACGGGCGTCGGGGCTCGTTGGGGGGACATGTCGGAGCGCACAGATGCCGGGCGGAACCTGATGAATTCTTCCGAAGTGGCCGTGGCCGAACCTCTTCGACCACTGTCCTTCTCCGCACGCCGGAGCAGCCCGTGAATGCCGGCCCGGCCCCGACGACGACGCCTCGCATCGGTTGCGACGTGGTGACGGTCGCCGACGTCGCCCGGAGCATCGACCTCTTCGGCGATCGGTACCTGCGACGGGTCTTCACACCGCACGAACTCACGGTGTGCACCGGGGCAGGCCGCGTTCAGCGACTTGCCGCACGGTTCGCGGCGAAAGAAGCCGTGATGAAAGTGCTCCGCCCGCGCGACGACGCGATTCCGTGGCGCTCCATCGAAATACGCCGTGCGCCGTGGGGCGGATGTGCCGTGCACCTGGACGGTAACGCTGCCGCGCGCGCGTCGGATGAACAGTTGACCGATTTCCAGGTCTCGCTCTCCCACGAGCCCGACTACGCCTTCGCAACCGTGGCCGCGACCCGCACAGCAGTGACAGAAAGAGAACAGGCATGACTGAACAGGCAATCCGCAAGGTGCTCGGAGAGCACGCCAAGCTGTCGGTCGACGCCACAGAACTCGATCTCACTGCGGATCTCTACGAACTGGGACTGACCTCGCACGCGAGCGTCAACGTGATGCTCGCTCTCGAAGACGCATTCGACATCGAGTTTCCCGACGAACTCCTGCGTAAGAGCACCTTTGCGAGCGTCGGTTCCATCCGCTCCGCCCTGACCGAACTGGGTGTCGGGTGAGCGTCGTCGACGCTGCGTTCGGCAGTGCGCCCACACAGTTGTCGTTGCGAGAGCGAGCCGAGATCGTCGGCCGCGACATCGCTGCGGTGTGGGCGGACGAAGTCGATCGCGAAGCCCGGTTCCCTCGTGAGGCCGTCGACGCGCTGCGCGCCCACAAACTGCTCACGTGTGCCGTTCCGGCGGCGCAGGGCGGCGAGGACGCATCGCTGAGCGACCTGTGCGAGATCGCGCGCATCCTGGGCCGTTACTGCGCTTCCACCGCGATGATCTTCGCGATGCACCAGACGCAGATCCTCTCGCTCGTGCGGCATTCGACGCCGGGTGTGGCCGCGTTCGTCGCCGACGCCGCACAGCACGACTACCTCATCGCGTCGGCGACGACCGAACTCGGCACGGGCGGCGACGTGCGCAGTAGCCTCTGCGCAGTCGAGCGCGTCGACGATTCCGTGTCCGTCGTCAAGAACGCCCCGGTCATCTCGTACGGCGAGTACGCCGACGCGGTCCTGGTGACGGCACGCCGTACCACCGACAGCCCGCCGAGCGACCAGGTTCTCGTCGTGTGCCCCCGTGACGGCGTGACTCTCGAGCCGACCGGACCGTGGAACACCCTGGGGTTGCGTGGCACCTGCAGTCCCGGATTCGTCTTGTCCGCAAAGACTTCCGCGGATCTGATCGTGGGTGCGGCGTACTCCGAGATCTCGTCACGGACCATGCTGCCCGTGTCTCACAGTGTGTGGTCGGCCGTGTGGCTGGGAATCGCCGATGCCGCCATGGAGAAATCCCGCGCGCACGTGCGGTCGGCGGCCCGCAAGCAGCCCGGCGTCACTCCGCCCGGTGCGCTGCGTCTCGCGGAGGCGGCCGCCGCTCACCAGCAGTTCGCCGATCTCGTCTTCTCGGCCGCGGGACGTTTCGACCGGACCACGGCTGCGGAAGCAGGTTCGGTGGAGGCCGAATCGCTGACGGGGATGGGGTTCTCGCTGGCGATGAACAATCTCAAGGTCAGTGCCTCCACCGCCGTCGTCGACCTCGTGAACCGGTCGATGCTGATCTGCGGAATCGCGGGCTACCGGGAAGACGGCCCCTATTCGCTCGGCAGGCTCCTGCGGGACGCGCACGGTGCCGCGGTGATGGTCAACAACGACCGCATCATGAACAACTCTGCCCAGATGTCGATCGCATACCGAGGGACGATATGACCAGCACGGCCGTCGGGGACCGCACGGAACTCGAACGGGCACGGCTGGACTTCCAGCAGCAGTTGCTCGCCGCGGGACTGCTCGTCGACACCGCGGTTCCCGGGCTCTACGGCCGCTCCGGCGAATTCGAAGACATCGTCGACGGAATCGACCGGGTCGTGGTCGCGGCCGGCCCGGGCGCGGCGGCGACTCGCCTGCGCTTCCCTCCGGTCTTCCCGCGCACCAGTTTCGAGCGAACCGACTACATCGCCTCGTTCCCGCATCTGACCGGTGCCGTGACGACGTTCGCCGGGACCAACGCCGAACACGCCGAGTTGCTCGCCGCTCGCGCGCGCGGCGAAGCGTGGGATGCCTGGCTCGAACCGGCCGACACCGTCCTGGTCTCGGCGGCATGCCACCCCGCCTACGCGAAGTACAGCGGAACCCTGCGTGAGGGCGGCGAACTGCTCGATGTGTACGGCTACTGTTTCCGGCACGAACCGGCAATCGATCCGGCACGCATGCAGGCGTTCCGCATGCACGAATTCGTGCGTCTGGGCACCGCCGACGACGCCGCGCAGCACCGCGACACCTGGATCGGGCGCGGACTCGAGGTACTGGACTCGCTCGGCCTCGACGCCACCGCGGTGCCGGCCAACGACCCGTTCTTCGGCCGGGCCGGACGCATGCTCGCGGCGAATCAGCGCCACGAGAACCTCAAAACCGAGTTGACGGTGCGGCTCTACGGAGACCTCGACGACGGCACCGCCGTGGTGTCGTGCAACTGCCACCGCGATCACTTCGGGGACACCTTCGGCATCGTCACGCCGGACGGCGAAGTCGCACACAGTGCGTGCGTAGGTTTCGGAATGGAGCGCATCGCGCTGGCGATGCTGCGCACGCACGGCCTTGCCGTCGGCAACTGGCCGGACTCGGTGCGCAACAGGATGTTTCCGTGACCCGACGGCTCATCGACGTCCAGGTCGAGGACTACGTTCCGCATGCGATCCACGGCGCAGACCGGGTGTGGACCGAAACCAACTGCTACGTCGACCTCTGGGTCGAAGTGCTGCACTCGCTCGGACTCGACCCCGTACCGGCCGCGGCGTGTGCCTTCTCCGCGCGCTTCGACGGCAGCCAGTGGACGTTTCTGAAGTTCAAGCCCGAGGACCTGTTCTCCCTGTACGGCATCGAGGTCGCGGAGATGAACGTGTCGCGCCGGCCTATCGAACATCTCGAAGCGAACGCGGATGCAGGTCTGCTGTCGACTGTCGAGGTCGACGCCTTCTGGCTGCCCGACACGGACGGAACCGGTTACCGCCGAGAGCATTCGAAGACGACCATCGTGCCGAACCTCATCGACCGTGAAGCGGAAGTTCTCGAGTACTTCCACAACAGCGGCTACCATCGGCTCGCCGCAGACGACTTCCGCGGTGTGTTCGGACTCGACGATCCGATTTCCACCTGGCCGCCCTACATCGAGCAGGTGCGGCTCGGTGTCTCGCTTCCGGAATGCGACGCCTTCGACGCTGTCGTGCGCCGCCACCTCCGCCATCGGTCCGTTGCCAACCCGGTGCGCGCGCTCGCCGAGCGCGTCCTCGACGACGTCGACCAGTTGAGCTCGGGCGGGATGGAACTGTTCCACCGGTGGACCTTCGGTGTGCTGCGTCAGTGCGGGGCGAGCGCCGAACTCGCAGCCGACATATGTGAATACATGGAGGACCACGGCTATCCGGGCACAGCAACCGCCGCGCCGGGATTCCGGTCGGTCTCCGAGGGAGCGAAGAGCGTGCAGTTCCGCATGGCCCGTGCCGCCCGCGGACGGACTGTCGATCCCGCCGAACAACTCGGCCTGATGGCGGATGCCTGGGATGCCTCGATCACGACGGCCGCGCGCGCTGCCGGATCTCGCTAGGAACAGCACTCGAGCATGGATCTCCTTGCCCAAGCTCAGTGGGTATGCACCGCTGTGGAGCCAGGTTCCGTCGGCCACCCCGACGAACTCGACGCGCTCGACCAGTGGCTACCGGTATCCGTCCCGGGCACCGCGGCGGGAGCCATCCGCGACGCGAACGGGGTGGACGCGGCACGACAGGCGCAGACCGACGCGAGCGACTGGTGGTTCGTCACCGACGTGCCCGCGCGCGGACGCGGGCCGTGGCGCCTGTCCTTCGACGGCCTCGCCACCCAGGCAGAGATCTGGGTGGGATCGCAGCGTGTCGCGGTATCGGAATCGATGTTCGTCCCGCTCGTCGTGGTCCTCGACGAACTGCCTCGCTCGGCTCGAATCGCCCTCCGCTTCCCGTCTCTCGCCGCGGCACTGAAGACACGGCGGCCCCGTGGCCGGTGGCGCTCGTCGTTGATCTCCGCCCAGGGTCTTCGCTGGTTCCGCACGACACTCCTCGGCCGCGCACCCGTATTCGGTGGGGTGCCCGCTCCGGTCGGGCCCTGGCGGCCGGTCCGACTCCTCGACGGCACCGACCCCGTGACAATCTCCCGTCGCGTCCACACGCATCTGGACGGGAGCGACGGCGTGGTGGAGATCGAAGTCGTGCTCGCCGGACCCGCGGTGACATCGGCCCTCGTCACGGTGGATGAGCAGGAAGCCCGCGCGGAAATCGTCTCCCGACAGGACGGTTCGCAACTCGTTCGTGCTCGCGCCGTGGTACCGAAGGCACGCTTGTGGTGGCCGCATACCCACGGGCAACCGGCCGGGTACAGCGTCGACCTGCACCTCGACGGAAAGGCCCTTCACCTCGGTTCGGCTGGCTTCCGCTCCGTCACGGCAGACTACGACGACAACCGATTCGCGCTGCAGGTCAACGGGATCGACGTGTTCTGTCGCGGCATCGTGTGGACACCCTCCGATCCGATCGGGCTGAACACACCGCGGGAGGCACGGCGAGTGCTCGAGCGGTGCGTCGATGCCGGCATCAACATGATCCGGATCCCCGGGACCACTGTGTACGAACGCGACGACTTCTATTCGGACTGTGCAGAACTGGGAATCATGGTGTGGCAGGACGTCATGCTGGCCACGACCGACCCGCCCGACGACGTAGGGTTCCGCACGTTGCTCGAGGAAGAGTTGCGGTCGTTCGCGCTGAGGCACTCGGGCAACCCCGCACTCGTCGTGCTGTGCGGTGGGAGCGAAACGGAGCAGCAGCCGGCCATGCTCGGAGTGCAGCGCCCGGTCATCCCCGCCATCGACGACGTGCTTCCGGCGATCGCGGACGCGGTCGCTCCGGGAGTCGTCTGGGTGTCGTCGTCACCCTCCGCGCCTCCGGGCTCGGACGCACTGCCGATCGATGTGAGTTCCGGTGTGGCGCATTACTTCGGGGTCGGAGGTTATCGTCGGCCACTCTCCGATGTGCGTGCGGCAGGCGTGCGGTTCGCCGCCGAATGTCTCGCCTTCTCGATTCCTCCCGGAAACGACGCTGTCGAGGCGGCATTCGGCAGTGTGGCCGTCGCGGGTCACCACCCGGCGTGGAAGGCCGCAGTTCCGCGCGACAACGGGGCGTCGTGGGACTTCGAGGATGTGCGGGATCACTACGTGCGCAGTGTATTCGGCACCGATCCCGCAGCCGAGCGTTGGTCCGACCCCGAACGCTACCTCGATCTCGGCCGTGCCGCCGTATGCGAAGCCTTCACCGAAGTCCTCCAGCACTGGCGTCGGCCGGACTCCGGTTGCCGGGGTGCTCTGGTGCTGGCGGCCCGGGATCTGGAACCGGGTGCCGGATGGGGTGTTCTCGACCATGCGGGTGTCCCGAAAGCTCCATGGTTCGTCCTACGCCGCGTGTTCGCGCCTGTCGCAGCGCTTCTCGTCGACGACGGGCTGGACGGGTTACGGATCCTGGTGTTCAACGACACCGACCGTCCGCTCGATGCCACCCTGCACCTCCGTTCCCACACCGCCGCAGGTGTCGTCTCGACCGACATCACAGTGCCGCTGACGCTCGCTGCCCACGACGCGCGCACTCTGTCGTGGAACGTAGTCACCGGAGGTTTCGCGGACGTGAACCACGCATATCGTTTCGGGACAAAAGCATTCGATGCTGCTTCCGTCCGGTTGGTCGACACGTCCGGCGTCGTGCTCGCCGAGAATGTCCATCTCATCGGGGGCGCCGCCCGTCCCGTCGAGCGCAGCATCGGCCTGAGGGCGACCGCGCACCGATCCGCGAACGGGTGGTCGGTCACGGTGGACACCGACGGCGCTGCTCAATACGTGCGGCTGAACGTGGCCGGGTTCGACGCAACCGATTCGTGGTTTCATCTGCCCCCCGGTGGTTCTCGCACGGTTCCCCTGCGACCGGCCGGTCTCGCGGATCGGCCGACAGGCCGAGTGGCAGCACTCAATTCGGCGGTGACCGCTCCCATACGCGCAGGTGACGGCAGGTAGGTGCTCGTCCGGGGCGGTGGCACCGGAGGCGACACGAGAACGCCGCGGAAACCCGCGCGTGCGTTGCGCCCGTCGAAGGGGTATATGTATTCGCAAGGGGGGTCGCACACCCGTCGAGTCGATGCGCGACGGTGTTCGGTAGCGCCTTCCTCCCCGTTTCCGAGAGGAGTCGAAGTGTCTATTCGATCCACATCCAACATGTCGCCGGTGCGTAGGGAGCAGCCCAGGCCTGCCCGGCGGGTCGAACAAGATGGGCCCTCGTTCACCGAGGTCGTCCACTCCCGGTTGTTCTCCAACTATGTGCCGCCCCGAGGAGAAGCGCACCGGATCGTCTGAGCCCGCCGGGCGATGTGCGGCACACTGGAGTGATGAGTGCATCCACGTCAGCCCAGAGCACCCGCATCGTTCTCGCCTCGCGCCCGGACGCCACACCCACCACCGACAACTTTCGCACCGAGGTCGTGGACCTGCCGGAGGTCGGCGAGGGACAGCTCCTTGTGCGGGTCGTCTATCTGTCGCTCGATCCGTATATGCGGGGACGGATGAGTACTGCCAAGTCGTACGCCCCTCCCGTCGAACTCGGTGACGTCATGGTGGCGGGCACCGTCTGTCAGGTCGTCGAGTCCCGCGCCGCCGACATTGCCGCCGGCGACTATGTGCTGGCGGGCGCCGGATGGCAGTCGCACGCGGTGGTCGACGCCGGGGCAGTGCGGAAGCTCGATCCGGCGGCGGCCCCGATCTCGACCGCGGTCGGTGTGCTCGGGATGCCCGGATTCACAGCGTATTCCGGACTGCTGAAGATCGGGCAGCCGAAGCCCGGGGAGACGGTGGCGGTGGCGGCCGCCACGGGCCCGGTGGGATCGGCGGTGGGCCAGATCGCGAAGCTGAAGGGCGCGAGGGCAGTAGGTATCGCGGGTGGCCCCGAGAAGTGCCGCGCACTGACCGAAGAATTCGGGTTCGACGTCGCCTTGGATCATCGCGATCCCGACTTCGCGCAGAAGCTGAAGGACGCCGTCCCCGAGGGTATCGACGTGTATTTCGAGAACGTCGGCGGCGCGGTGCAGGACGCGGTGTGGCCGTTGCTCAACACCTACGCCCGAATCCCGGTGTGTGGACTGGTCGCGCAGTACAACGGCGCTGTCGAGGAGCGGGCAGACCGCCTGCCGAGGTTCTTCTCGTCGGTGCTGACCAAGAGCCTCACGATCCGGGGCTTCATCCAGACCGAGTTCGTCAAGGAGATGTACGGCGACTTCCTGCGCGATGCCTCGGCCTGGGTTCGCGACGGATCGTTGAAGTACCGGGAGGACATCGTCGACGGCCTGGAGAACGCACCGGCGGCGTTCATCGGGATGCTCGAGGGAAAGAACTTCGGAAAGATGCTGGTGCGCGTGGCACCCGAAGAGTAAGCGGGGTCAGCGGCGCGGCGTGCCGGTGCTCCAGAGCGCCCAGAGGATGAGCACCGGCTGGAAGAACAGCCTCACCAGGCGCTTCCGGTCGGTGTCGAGCCCGAACGCGCTGCGCCGCCCGCGGTACTGCGCAAGATTTCCCGGAAAGACCGCCGCGAAGAACAAGGCGGCGATCCGGCCCACCCGGACCCGGTCGCGACCGAGGACGGCCAGCCCCGCGCCGAGCATGATCTCCACTCCTCCGGATGCCATGACCACCCCGTCCTTGTCCATGGGCACCCAGTCGGGCACCTGGGCCTGGAAGTCCTTACGGCCCCAGAACAGGTGACTCAGACCCGCGAAGACCAGTGCGGCGGCGAGCAGGAGTCGCGCGGCCGTACGGGGGCGTGTGGTGGGCGGTGTGTCCGTCCGAAGATCACTCATGCCCCGATGCTACGGAGCGCGACCGCGCTCGTGGCCGGATCAACCGATGCGTTCGAAGACCGCCGCGAGTCCCTGCCCGCCTCCGATACACATCGTTTCCAGGCCGTAGCGGCCCTCCCGCCGGTCGAGTTCGCGCAGCAGGGTGGTGAGGATGCGAGCGCCCGTCGCCCCGACCGGATGGCCGAGCGAAATACCCGATCCGTGCGGGTTCAGCCGCGGATCGTCCGGCTCGAGCCCCCACACGCGCATGACCGCCAGCGCCTGTGCGGCGAAGGCTTCGTTGAGCTCGATGACGTCCATGTCGGCGAGTGTCAGGCCGAGGCGGCCGAGCGCCTTCTCCGTGGCAGGGACCGGGCCGATTCCCATCGTCCGTGGCGGGACACCGGCGACGGCCCAGCTGGCGAGCCGCGCGAGCGGACGCAGTCCGAGCTTCGATGCCTTCTCCGCGGTGGTGACCACCGCGAGCGCGGCACCGTCGTTCTGGCCGCTGGCATTACCGGCGGTCACCGTGGCATCCGGATCTATCCTGCCGCGGATCGGGCGCAGCTTCGCGAGTCCCTCGAGGGTCGTGTCCGCGCGCGGATGCTCGTCGGTGTCGACGGTGATCGGATCGCCCTTGCGCTGGGGAACGCGCACCGGGACGATCTCCTCCGCGAAGATTCCGTTCTTCTGTGCGGCAACCGCGCGGTGGTGCGACTGCACGGCAAGCGCGTCCTGGTCCTCGCGACTGAGAGAGAATTCGGCGCGCAGGTTCTCGGCGGTCTCGATCATGCCGCCGGGCACGGGGAAATCGCGACCGCCGGCGGTCACGCGGGCACGCGCGAGCCGGTCGTTGAGGGCGACTGCCTCTCCCTTCACGCCCCAGCGCATTCCGGTCGCGTAGAACTCGGCCTGGCTCATCGACTCCGCGCCGCCCGCCAGGACGAGGTCGCTGCCGCCGGACTGCACCTGCATCACGGCCTGGAGCACCGCCTGGAGCCCGGAGCCGCAACGACGGTCGACCTGAAGGCCGGGAACATCGACACCCAGGCCGGAATTCAGCGCGGCGATACGGCCGATGGCAGGGTTCTCACCGCTGGGGGAGGCTTGGCCGACAATCACGTCGTCCACGTCCGATCCCGTGATCCCGGTGCGAGCCACGAGTTCCCGGATCACGGTCGCGGCAAGGTCTTCGGGTGCGATGTCCTTCAGGACGCCACCGAATCGGCCGACCGGGGTGCGGAGGGGTTCACAGATCACTACGTCGTTCATGGGTTCCTCGGGGTGGTGTCTCAGTTGGTGCGGGTGCGGACGAGATCGTGGGAGATTGCTTCTGCGGTCGAGATCAGGGAGGGGACGAGAACGTCGTGGACGGTGTCGTCCGGGTATCGCCCGGCGTGGGTGGAGATGTTCATCGACGCCACCACCGCACAGGATTCGTCGCGGATGGGTGCGGCAAGGGAGCGCAGGCCCTCTTCCAGTTCTTGGTCGACGATCGCGTACCCGTCTCTGCGCACCTTCTCGATTTCGGTTCGCAGGTCGTCGACGGTGGTGAGCGTACGAGACGTCATCGGGGTGAGTTCGGCTCGCGTGAGGTACTTTTCGAGTTCGGAAGGCGACAAGCCCGCGAGGAGTACCCGTCCCATGGATGTCGCGTGTGCGGGAAACCTGGTTCCCAAGGTGATGGACACCGTCATGATGCGGCGGACGGGCACGCGCGCGATGTAGACGACGTCGTCGCCGTCGAGCACCGACACCGAGGTCGACTCGTGGACTTTCTCGGCAAGCATTTCGAGATGGGGCCGTGCGACATCCGGCAGGGACAGTGCCGACAGGTAGCTGTAGCCGAGTTCGAGCACGCGGGGTGTGAGCCAGAACTGTGAACCGTCGGTACGCACGTAGCCGAGTTCGACCAGTGTCAGCAGAAACCGGCGCGCGGTGGCGCGCGTGAGGCCGGTCGCCCGTGCAACGTCCGAGAGGGTCTGTCTGGGGTGGTCGGCCCCGAACGCTGTGATCACCGAGAGTCCACGCGCGAGCGATTGGACGTAATCGGTCGACGCGACGGAACCCTCGCGCGGGTCGTTCAGGTCGGAGGTGCTCACGAGGCGGCGCCTTTCGAGGAGGAGTCGAGGAACGAGTGTCGCGCGGGAGATCCACCGCTGCGGATTTCTGTGCTGACGTGGACCGTCCTGCCGTGCTCTGTGCGCGCGATGTGCTCGACATGCAGCGGGACGGTCATCGGTGGTCTCCTGCGGGTCGCTGCGGGCAAGCGGGCCGGTTCAGCGTTCGCTATGTGGACGATCGAACGCGATGCGAACAGCGTAGATCCGCCGGAGCGCGACGTGCAAGGCGCCGCGGAGAGTGTTCACAATGCGAACACCGGTTCACATTACGCACAATCGGGTCTATTCTGGGATACATGGACAAAGTTGTTGCCTCAGCCGGCGAGGCCGTAGCCGACATCCCCGACGGCGTGACCATCGCTGTGGGCGGGTTCGGCCTGGTCGGAATCCCCGAGATACTCATCACCGCGCTCCTGGAACAGGGCGCCACCGATCTCGAGACCGTGAGCAACAACTGCGGCACCGACGGGTTCGGTCTCGGGCTGCTCCTCGAGAAGGGCCGCATCCGGCGCACGATCTCGTCCTATGTCGGCTCCAACAAGGAGTTCGCCCGTCAGTACCTGTCCGGCGAACTCGAAGTGGAGTTGACGCCCCAGGGCACGCTCGCGGAACGGCTACGTGCCGGAGGCGCCGGAATCCCCGCATTCTTCACCCCGGCCGGTGTCGGTACCGCCGTCGAAGAGGGCGGCCTGCCGCTGCGCTACGACGGACACGGTCACATCGCCGCCGCGTCGGAGCCGAAGGAAACCCGCGAATTCGATGGGAAGACCTACGTACTCGAGCGCGGCATCACCGCTGATTACGCTCTCGTCCACGCGTGGAAGGGCGACCGCCACGGCAATCTGGTCTACCGCGCCAGCGCCCGAAACTTCAATCCGCCCGCCGCGGCCTCCGGCCGCATCACCATCGCGCAGGTCGAGCACCTCGTGGAGCCGGGCGAACTCGACCCCAACGAAATCCACACACCAGGCATCCACGTTCAGCGTGTGGTGCACGTCGGCCCGGTCGAGGTCGGCATCGAGAATCGGACGGTGCGAGCATGACCCAGGCAGATATCCGCAGGCTCACCCGTCAGGAGATGGCGGCCCGTGTGGCACGGGAACTGTCCGACGGTCAGTACGTCAATCTCGGTATCGGCATGCCCACGCTGGTGCCGAACTACCTCGATCCCGATATCGAGGTCATCCTGCACTCGGAGAACGGCGTGCTCGGCGTCGGCCCGTACCCGACCGAAGAAGAACTCGACCCGGAACTCATCAACGCCGGCAAGGAAACCATCACGGCTGTTCCCGGTGCGTCGTACTTCGACTCCGCGGCCTCCTTCGGAATGATCCGCGGTGGCCGGATCGACGTCGCGGTTCTCGGGGCCATGCAGGTCTCGGCGAAGGGTGACATCGCGAACTGGATGGTGCCCGGCGCGATGGTCAAGGGGATGGGCGGCGCGATGGACCTGGTCCACGGCGCCAAGCGCGTCATCGTCATGATGGAGCACGTCACCAAGAAGGGCGACCCGAAGATTCTCGAGGAGTGCACTCTGCCCCTCACCGGGCGGCATTGCGTCCAGCGCATCATCACCGACATGGCCGTCATCGATGTCACCGACGCGGGTCTGGTGCTCGTCGACACCGCTCCCGGAGTGACCGTGGACGACGTGCTCGCCGCCACCGCCGCGCCTCTCGCCGTCTAGGGTCTCCCGCCCGGTGGGACACGACGCTCCCGCCCCCGCGTGCCGGACGGTTAGCATCTGCCGACGCCGGACCGACGGAGGAACGCAATGGTGGACTGGGCCGAGGAATGCGACGTACTCGTGGTCGGATCGGGAGCGGGCGGGTGCTGCGGCGCGTACACCGCTGCCCGGGAAGGTCTTTCGGTGATACTCATCGAGGCCTCCGAGCACTTCGGTGGGACCGCTGCGTATTCCGGTGGCGGGGGAATGTGGTTCCCCACCAATGCCGTATTGCGGCGGGCGGGTGACACGGACACCCTCGACGACGCCCGTACCTATTTCCGTTCCGTGGTCGGAGACCGCACCCCCCGCGACCTGCAGGACACGTTCGTCACCAGTGGCGCGCCCCTCATCGACTACCTCGAAGCGGACGACAACTTCGAGTTCCAGGTGCTGCCGTGGCCCGATTACTTCGGCAAGGCACCCAACGCCAGCGCCACCGGCCGGCACATCTGCGCGGCGCCGCTGCGGGTGCGTGACGACCTCGAACTCAACGAATCCATCCGCGGCCCCCTCGGTCGCGAACGCGCCGGCGAGCGCCTCCGCAGCACCCTCATCGGAGGACGGGCGCTGGTCGGCCGTTTCCTCGTCGCCCTTCGGCAATACCCGAACGCCGACACCCATCTCGACACCGCCCTCGAAGATCTCGTGGTCGAGAACGGTGGCGTGGTCGGAGCGATCGTCTCGCACGGAGGTGAGCGACGTGCCATCCGCGCACGGCGGGGTGTGGTCCTCGCTGCCGGTGGATTCGAGCGCAACGACGACATGCGGGCCGAATTCGGAGTCCCGGGCCACTCACGCGATTCGATGGGGCCGTGGTCCAACCTCGGCAAGGGGCACCGCGCGGGAATCGCGGCGGGCGCGGATGTCGATCTCATGGACGAGGCATGGTGGTCGCCCGGACTGACGCACCCCGACGGCCGCTCGGCGTTCGCGCTCTGGTTTACCGGTGGAGTGTTCGTCGACGACCGGGGTGAGCGTTTCGTCAACGAATCCGCACCGTACGACCGGATCGGGCATGCCGCCCTCGCACATGCGGAGAGCGGAAAGCTGACCATGCCGTTCTGGATGATCTACGACGACAAAGACGGTCTAGCACCACCCGTCCAGGCCACCAACGTGCCGGTCGCGGAGGCGGAGCAGTACGTCGAGGCCGGTCTGTGGAAGACCGCGGACACGCTCGAGGAACTCGCCGTCATGATCGGTGTTCCCACCGACGTCCTGGCCGCGACAATCGAACGATTCAACGCCTTCGCGACTGCCGGCGTCGACGAGGATTTCGGCAGGGGGGACGAACCCTACGATCGCGCGTTCTCGGGTGGTGAGTCGCCTCTCGTGCCGGTGGACACGCCGCCGTTCCACGCAGCGGCGTTCGGACTGTCCGATCTCGGTACCAAGGGAGGGTTGCGCACCGATACCTGTGCCCGTGTGCTCGACACCTCCGGAGCACCGATACCCGGGCTGTATGCGGCCGGTAACACCATGGCGGCGGTCAGCGGAACCGTGTATCCCGGCGGCGGAAACCCCATCGGGGCGAGCATGGTGTTCGCGCACCTCGCGGCACGTGACCTGGCTTCACGCACCTGATCCTTCGTCCGGTGCCCTCGTGTCTCCGGCGTCTCCGGCGTCTCCGGCGTCTCCGGTGTCGCGGTTCGCGTCCGGCGCATCGGGCCCGGGTGAACCGGCGATTTCGGGCACGAGTTCGTAACGCCGGCCGAAGGTTTCGATCAGCGACTGGATCACCGCGATGACCGGCACCGAGACGAGCGCGCCGATGGCACCGAACAGTGACGCACCGATGATCACCGCGCCGAAGGCCACGGCAGGATGGATGGCCACGGTGCGCGCGGTGACGCGCGGATGCAGCACGTAGTTCTCGATCTGCTGGTAGAGCGTGCCGAAAACCACGACCCACACGGCGTTGATCGGATGCGTCGTTGCCGCGATGATCGCGGGCAAGGCGATCGCCAGGTAGGTGCCCAGTGTCGGGACGAACTGGGAGACGACGCCCGTCCACAGGGCCAGGGGCAGCCAGTAGGGCACATCCAGCGCGACCAGGAACACGCCGGTCGCCACGGTGCTGAAGGCCGCGAGAATGAGGCGGGAGACGACGTAACCGCCGGCCTTGTCCACCGAGATCTCCCAGACGGTCGAAATCACTCGTTGCTGCTGAGCCGGAAACCAACTCGCCACCGTGCGCCGCAGAGCAGGGCCCTCCGCCGACATGTAGAACGCGAAGAGCAGCATCGTCAGCAACTGGAACACGACTTCGAAGAGCGAAGTCACCACACCGAGCACACCCGGAGTGAACCGGGCGGCGAGTTCGCGCACCGTGTCGGGCGTGATGCGGAGATCATCCGAATCGACCGAAAAGTTGGTGTCGAACGTGCGGTTCGCCCACTGGGTGACCGAGGACAACGCGTCCGGCAACGCGGTGACGAGCTGGGAGAGCTGCTCGGCGAGCAACGCGCCGAACAGCGACAGGAACCCGACCACCAGGAGGACCAGCCCGAACAGCACGAGTCCCGCTGCGGCCCCCCGTCGCATCCCGAAGCGTTCCATCCGGTCCACGACGGGCTCGACGGTGATGCTGAAGAGCCACGCGAGGAACAGCAGCCCGAGGAAGCCTTTGAGATTGTGGAAGAGCCACCCGGACATCTGGTACGCGGCGATCGCGAACAGGACGTAGAGGATCACGGGGCGGAACCAGCGGGGAAGTCCGGAGCGCTCGACGCGCCGGGCACCACCCCGCGGCGCCCTCGTCGGTTCCGGGCTGTCTACGTCGTCCATGTCGCCCCCGCGGCCGCTACTGATGCAGGCACAGCGAATCTACCGTGGGGAAAGCAAAACCGGCCCGGACTCGTGAGAGTCCGGGCCGGTGGTGGTAGCGGGGACAGGATTTGAACCTGCGACCTCTGGGTTATGAGCCCAGCGAGCTACCGAGCTGCTCCACCCCGCGTTGCCTGACCAACGATACACGACTTTCGGAGACGATTTCACCAGGGTTCCCGCCGCCGGCGATAGTGTGGGACGGACCACAGATTGATGCGGAGAACTCGATGCGGATCGCGCTGTTCGGCACATGTCTCGGCGACACCCTCTTCCCGTCCGCGCTCGAGGCCACCGCTGTCCTGCTCACGAGACTCGGACACGAGGTGGTGTTCCCGCCCGGACAGACCTGCTGCGGCCAGATGCACATCAACACCGGATACCAGCCGGACGCGCTGCCGCTCGTGGAGAACTTCGCCGAGGAGTTCGGCGACACCGCGATCGACGCGGTCGTGGTGCCGTCCGGATCGTGCACAGGGTCGATCCGTCACCAGCACCACATCGTGGCCGACCGCTATGGAACTCCGGCGCTCCGCGGACGGGTGGAGGTGGTGAAGGCCAAGACGTACGAGTTGTCGGAACTGCTCGTCGACGTGCTGGGGGTGACCGACGTAGGTGCGTCGTTCCCCCACCGTGTCACCTACCACCCGACCTGCCACTCGTTGCGGATGATCAGGGTGGGAGACAAGCCGCTCCGGTTGCTGCGCCGGGTACGCGACATCGACCTCGTCGAACTTCCCGAAGCCGACGTGTGTTGCGGGTTCGGTGGAACGTTCGCGATCAAGAATGCGGAGACGTCCACCGCGATGCTCGGCGACAAGATCAGAAATGTGGCCTCGACGGGTGCCGAGGTCTGCACGGCCGGAGATTCGTCGTGCCTCATGCACATCGGCGGGGGAATGTCGCGTCTGCGGATGGGGACACGCACCCTGCATCTCGCCGAGATTCTCGCGTCCGTCCGCGAACCCGCCCCGGTGGTGGGATCGTGACCGCGGCCTCGCTGGGGATGCCGCCGATCCCGCCGCGCGGCACCGGAAACGTGCGCGGAACCGAAACCTTCCCTGCCGCAGCACGACACGAACTCGCCGACGCGCAACTGCGGCGCAATATCGGTAAAGCGACGCACACGATCCGCGGCAAGCGACTGGCGGTCACCGAAGAATTACCGGACTGGGAAGACCTCCGGGTCGCCGGAGAGGGAATCAAGAACGACGTGCTCGCGCGACTACCCGAGTTGCTCGAGCAGTTCGAAGCAGCCGTCGTCGCACGGGGCGGTGTGGTGCATTGGGCCGCAGATGCCGACGAGGCCAATGCACTGGTGACACAACTGGTTCGGGAAGCGGGGGCGGACGAAGTCATCAAGGTGAAGTCCATGGCCACCCAGGAGATCGGTCTCAACGAACATCTCGAGTCCGAGGGCATCACCGCGCACGAGACCGACCTCGCCGAACTCATCGTCCAACTCGGCCACGACACACCGTCGCACATTCTCGTGCCCGCCATCCATCGCAACCGGTCCGAGATTCGCAGCATCTTCCTCAGCGAGATGGACGGCGTGGATCCCGATCTCGACGCGAACCCGGCACATCTCGCCGAAGCATCCCGGAAATACTTGCGGCACAAGTTCATGACGGTGCCGGTCGCGGTCTCGGGAGCGAACTTCGGCATCGCCGAAACCGGGACACTCGCGGTGGTCGAATCCGAAGGCAACGGACGAATGTGCCTGACATTGCCGCAGACCCTCATCACCGTCATGGGTATCGAGAAGCTTCTGCCCACCTACCGTGATCTCGAGGTGTTCCTCCAATTGCTCCCGCGATCGTCGACGGGGGAACGGATGAACCCGTACACCTCGATGTGGACCGGTGTCACCCCCGGGGACGGACCACAGACGTTCCACCTGATCCTGCTCGACAACGGACGCACCGCAACCCTTGCGGACACCGTCGGACGAGCGGCGCTGCGCTGCATCCGCTGCTCAGCATGCTTGAACGTGTGCCCGGTGTACGAACGCACCGGCGGTCACGCCTACGGGTCGACGTATCCCGGCCCGATCGGTGCGGTGCTCACCCCGCAACTGGCCGGCATGGACGAACCCCACGACCCCAATGCCACCCTGCCGTTCGCGTCGAGCCTGTGCGGCGCCTGTTTCGACGCCTGCCCGGTCCGAATCGACATTCCGTCCCTGCTGGTCGAATTGCGGCACCAGAAAGCCGAACACGCGCGGCCGGGCGCCGAGGCCGCGGCCATGAAGGCGGCCTCGTTCGCGATGTCTTCGGCCGCGCGATGGACCGCAGCCCAGAAGGCCGCGGGCATCGCGCGACTGCTCGCGGGACGGAAGGGTCGCATCACGACGCTGCCGTGGCCGCTGAGCGGGTGGACCGACGCCCGCGATATCGCCGCACCTCCGAAACAGACGTTCCGTCAGTGGTGGGACACCGAAGAACGCCGGGTCACCCTCGAACGGGCGAGACAATCGGGGGAACAGTCATGAGTTCGAAAGACGTTGTCATGGGGCGTATCCGAGATGCACTGATGCTGTCGGACTCTCCTCCCGGGGAGGTTGTCCGCCGCTACCGGACAGGAAGGACACTGCCCGACGACCAGCGTTACGAGATGTTCGCCGACAGGGTGCGTGACTACAAGGCGACCGTGCATCGTCACACCTCCGCGGAACTTGCGAGTGCGCTCTCCGGGATTCTCACCGAACTCGGAGTGCAGAGCCTCGGGGTGCCGCCCGGACTGGACCGGTCGTGGCTCGCGGAATTCGATGGCCGGATCGTCGTCGACTCTCCGGAAGTGCCCGCTCCCGACCTGGGGCAACTCGACGGTGTGCTCACCGGATCGGCTGTGTCGTGTGCGGAAACGGGCACCATCTTCCTCGACGGAAGCCCGGATCAGGGTAGGCGAGCACTCACGCTGGTGCCCGACCTCCACGTGTGCCTGGTGGGACTGGATACCCTCGAAGTCGGTGTGCCCGAGGCGCTGGCGAGGCTGGTGCCCGAGCGGCCCACCACACTCGTCAGCGGGCCCTCCGCGACCAGCGACATCGAACTCGAACGTGTCGAAGGGGTGCACGGTCCGCGGACACTCGTGGTGGTCGTCGTCGGCTGAGCGGCGGAGGTCAGATCCGGGCGACGAAGTTGTGCGCTTCCCGGGCGGCGTGCCGCCAGGTGTCCAAGGTGCCGGCAAGGTCGTTTCCGTCGAGTGGGAAAGCAACCCACTCCTTCATGGTCCGGCTGTTGACGATCAAGCGCTGATCCCCACCGAGAAACGCGAAGATTCTGCCTCCCACGCGCAGGCCCGGGCTGCGGAACATCGTGCCCATCTCGACCGCGGGATCACTGCGATACTCGACTGCGATCTCGTCGAGGAATGCTTGTGCCCGATCAGGATCGGTTTCATAGGACAGATCGGTTTCGTCGGACACGGGCTTCTCCTGGCGATGGAGTCGACGGGACAACCGTCCGACAACCGTACCCCGGGATCCGTGGCGCACGGCGTCGATCGCCGGACATAGTCGGCAGGTGTGGCGTGTCAGTTCTGCAGTTTCCACGATGCCAGGTCGATGGCGGTCGCGACCGATTCGGTCAGCACCTCCACGCGCTCGGCCGGGCCGGGTGTCGCGAGCACCGCATACCGATCCGCCTCACCCATGGGAATGTGACGCGCGATCGCGAACAACCGCGCGCCCGGATCGTCGGGAAGCTCCGTGGGGGACGGCAGCGGTGGAGCATTGCCGTCGGTCAGGCGGTCGAGGAGATCGTGAAGACGCTCGAGTGCCTCCATCAGCGGCGCCATGTCGACCGGCCCCGAGTCGGTATCGGGCCACGGTTCCACCTCCGCGCGCGGATACGGATCGTCCGGGAGCCAGTGATCGATGCGGATCCGTTCTTCCGCAACGCATTCCAGAACGTGCCGTCCGCCGCCGATTTCGGTGTCGAGGAGGATTCTCGCGACGGTCCCCACGTCGTTGCGCTGATCGCCGCCGCCGACCTCGTGTCCCCGTGCAATGAGCACCACGCCGAAACGCGGGCCGTCCGGCGCGGTCGAGCAGTCGCGTACGAGTTGCTGGTAACGCGGCTCGAAGACGTGGAGCGGTAGGCCGGCTCCGGGGAGTAGTGCGGTACCCAGAGGGAACATGGGGAGAATCGGCATCAGGGCATCCTCAGCATCGGGATCGGTGGTTCGTCGGTGGGGTCGCCGCGTTCGATCTCGGTCAGGAGATGAGTTGCCCACGCGGACAATCCGTCGATGTCGAGGCCGTACGGTGGTGCGTCCTCGTAGTGGCGGATACGCGACCTGCCCTGTTGTAGCAGCGAGGCGGCGCCTCGGGGGTTGCCGCGCAGCAGGTGGGTCAGGCCCACGGCGAGCTGAGCGAGACCCTGCCACAGCGGGCGTTCTTCGGGCGGAGCCTTTTTCCACATGGATTCGAACACTTCGTGGGCGTGGAACGGATGCCCCTGATCGAGCAGTCGCTGCCCTTCGGAAATGGTCTCCTCGGTGTCGAGATCGAGGTCGTCGGGGACGCGCGGGACGCCCTCTTCGCCGGGTGGCAGGGGACGGCCGAGCGCGTCACGGGGACGTGCGTTCTGCGGTCGGCCGTCGGGGGTGCGGTCCCGATCCGTCATGGCCTTCAGGGTAGACGACAGTGGACGTCGGCGGATCGCCGCAAAGGCTGGTCAGTACGGTTGCAGCGGCCGGCGGAACTGTGTTCGCGGTGCGGCGCGTGCGACGTCCAGACGCGACGACAACTCGGTGTGCAGCGCTTCGGTCGTGCCGGGAGCCACGCGCGTGTCGGCACCCTGGACGAACAGATACCGGCCGTCGTCGACGATGTCGAACCAGCCCACGTCACCCGCCCCGGTAGGACCTGTGCCGGGGGAGCGGAGAAAAAGCCGGATGCTGCCGGTCGCCGTCCTGGGTCGGAACAGGACGTCGCGAACGGCCGGTGCCGCCCCACCGCCGAGCGGGAGACGCACGGCGGTGTTGACGGGCAGATCCAGGAGCGAGCGTGTCGGCGCGGTGTGCTCCGGTATCCGGCCGGGTGGAACGGTGGGCAGCAATGCGGCGATCGACCCGGGAAGCCGGCCGATCGGCATGGTCGTGACCTCGATGTCTCCGGCGTTCACGTGCTGCCGGGCCAGAACGGCGTCCTCTCCGGCGACGGCACCCGCGACGAACAGCGATTCGCCCGGACGGGACGAGTTCGCATAGATCTCGATCGCGATCTCACCCGCGCGCAGAATGTGGAGCGCGCGTTCGAGGACAGGGTCGTCGAGTTGTTGCCGCCATCGTTCGGCTGCGCGGAGGTCGGCGATATGTTCGTCTTCCCACCGGGCCGCGGAGCGGTACCGCAGGGGGAACGGCAGGTCGTCGTCTCCCGAGGCGGTCCACAGAGACCGAAACCGATCCGGTGTCAGGCGTCGGCTCATGTCGGGTCCGCCCCCAGCACGGGCGGCGCGGTGTCCGGTATCGAGCCGATGAGTTCGTTGCCGTGGTCGTTGGTGACGAGGTAACCGGGGACGCGGCGCTGGTCGTCGCTACCCTGCGCCGAACTCGGCGGCATCATGCCGGGATACATGCCCATCGGGCGTGCGCCACCGTTGCGTGACCCGGCCGCTGCCTGTGGTGCCGAGCGGTCGGTTCCCGCAGGTGCCGCTCCGCCGAGGGCACCGGCGCCGAGCCCCTGAGCCCAGGGTGACGAGACACCGCCACCTGCGCTGCCGGCGCCGCCGGAGGCTCCGAGGCCGGCAGGAGATCCGGAGGCCCCGGAACCATACGGCTGACCGGGCAGTGGTGACGGTCCCGAGGCGCCGGCCGGTGTGGTCGTTGCCGGATCGGAGCCGGAAGCTTCGAACGGGCTTGGCTGCGCCGCATTCTCGCGCTTCGCGGAACGGTCTTCCGAATTGTCGTGGGGTCCGTCGGCCGTACGGGACGTCGCGGAATCGAGGTCTTCGCGGCGGTTCGAGCCGAACCCTCCCGCCGTCGGATCCACGCCCGCGGAATCTCGGCCGGACTCGCTCGCGGCGCCCCATTGCCGGCCACCGGCAACCTCTCCGCCGGACGCCGTGGCCGCCACAAACGGCGGCGGGAGCACCGGAACCGCCGCACCCGAATCCCGGTAGTACGGCTTGTACAGCGATTCCATCACATGCACCGACTGCACCCGGATCGCTTCCGCTTGTCGTGCGGCCTCGGCCCCGGCCACCGGATCGAGCGCGGTGAACGCCATCGGAATCCGGGCGGTGGGCGGCGGAACGGACGACTTGACCCGTTCCCCGACATCCGCGGCGATGTGCAACTTCTGGGCGACCGCCTGCGCTGCGTCGCACAGTTGCTGAGCCGATTCGCCGAAACGCCGGGTGGCTTCGGCCGCCGCCGTTGCTGCGTCTCCTTCCCAGTGCCGCGCGATCCGGTCGCGGATCATCACGGTGCCGAGCGAGACCGCAAGGCTGAAACCCTTTCCCAGCTCGGCCCATTCACCGGCCAGTGTGGTCATCGCGATAGGGCTGATGGTCTGGGCGATGCGATAGATCTCGGCATGCTCCATGCTGTGGAAGTTCTCGAAGTCGCGGATGTATTCGGGATCGAATCCCGCGTCGAGTCGCGCGGCGAGTTCGTCGTGCCGGGCCTGTCGCCTGGTGACCGACCCGGGCACACCCGAGCCGATAAGAGGTTGGAGGAGTTCTTCCAGCGGAGTGTCGTCCGACATGCAGCTACCGCCCCTGTCCGACGAATGTCAGCGCGTACGCGCGCTGTGAACCGGTGACGGCTCCTTCGCCGCCGGAACGCGACACGACTCGATGTTCCCCCACCACGACCCCCCGATCTGTTGGTGGCGAGATGCTAGCGCACCGCACCCACCAGGCGCAGTGCGAGATCGGCGTACAGGGTGCTGATGGCCTCGGGCTCGCTGTAGCGGCCGGACGGATACCACCGGCAGATGTCGACGCACAGCGACATGAGCGCGAGGGTGACGCCTTCGGCGTCGGGGACGGTGAACTCACCGGACTCGAGCCCCGCGTCGACCACGTCCCTGACGACCTGGGTCGTCTGCCGGCGCAGCCCGGTGATGATGCGGTAGTGGTCGCGGTCGAGGGCGTTCAGTTCGTACTGGATGACTCGCGCGCGCCGGTGATGTTCGGCTTGCCATCCGGCGAACCGGCCGATGACGGAGGAGAGGCGCGTGACGGCGTCGGCGCCGGGGATGTCGGCGTCCCGCGCTACCCGCAGGGCGAGGTCGTGCCCCTCGTAGGAGATGGCATAGAGAAGCTCTTCCTTCGACTTGTAGTGCGGATACATCGCGGCGGGACTCATCTCCAGCCGGGTGGCGATCTGCCGGGTGGTCGTGCCTCCGTAACCGTGTTCCGCGAACGCCTCGATTGCGGCCTCGCGGAGGCGCGCGGCTGCCTTCGAGGTGCTGATGACGCCGGTGCTCGGTGTGGTCACGGTTTACTCCAGTTCTTGCCTGCTCGTGTGGTTGACAGGCTCACCACAACGCTTCATCATAAGCGAGTGCTTAGAAAATAAGCACTCGCTTATTTCACTCTAGGAGCTTTGGATGCGACGCACCCTGTACGGTCCCGATCACGAGGCCTTCCGGGACTCGGCCCGGGAGTTCGTCAATCGGTTCGTACTGCCCCGTGCAGAGGAACTCATCGATCGCCACGAGATTCCCCGCGACATCTGGCTCGAAGCCGGTAAGGCGGGCTTCCTGGGGCTCGAGATCCCGGAGCGCTTCGGTGGCATGGAGGCCGGTGACTACCGCTTCAACGCGATCGTCGCCGAGGAATTCGCGCGTGCCAACATGGCGCTGTCGTCCTCGATGGGTATCCACTCGGACATCACGGTTCCGTACATCGTGCACCTCGGCAACGAGGAGCAGCGCGAACGCTGGCTGCCCCGTTGTGCGACAGGCGAACTCATCTGTGCCATCGGCATGACCGAGCCCTCCGGCGGCTCCGACCTCGCCAACCTCAAGACCACGGCTGTCCGCGACGGCGACGACTGGATCCTCAACGGCGCCAAGACATTCATCACCAACGGTTACAACTGCGACCTGGTGGTCGTGGCCGCCCGCACCGACCCCACGAAGGGCGCCAAGGGCATTTCGCTGCTCGTCGTCGAGCGCGGTATGGAGGGCTTCGAGAACGGCCGCAAGCTCGACAAGGTGGGACAGCCCGAGGCCGACACCGCCGAACTGTTCTTCAAGGACGTCCGGGTTCCGGGCGCGAATCTCCTCGGCGAAGAAGGCATGGGCTTCATCTCGATGATGAAACTGCTGCCGCAGGAACGCCTCGGCTCCGCCGTCAACAACGTGCACCATGCCAAGCACATTCTCCTGGAGACTCTCGAGTACTCGAAGGAACGCAAGGCATTCGGTCAGGCCATCGGCACCATGCAGTACAACAAGTTCCTGCTCGCCGAACTGGTGACCAAGATCGAGGTCGCCGAAGCGTACGTCGACCAGGCTGTCGAGGCCCACGCCGACGGCAAGCTCACCGCGGTCGACGCGGCGAAGGCCAAGTGGTGGAGTGCGCAGACCCAGTCCGAGGTCCTCGACGCGTGTGTTCAGATCCACGGTGGGTACGGGTACATGAACGAATACCGTGTCGCGCGGGCATGGCGGGACGCCCGTGTGACGAAGATCTGGGCCGGCACCAACGAAATCATGAAGGAACTCATCGGCCGCGATCTCGGCCTGTAGTCCCGGCAGACGATTCCCGACCGACAACTCTCGAAGGAGCTTCCGATGCCCGAAGCAGTGATCGTCTCAGCAGTACGCTCGCCCATCGGGCGCGCGATGAAGGGGTCTCTCAAGACACTCCGGCCCGACGACATGACCACGCAGATGGTCGCCGCGGCACTCGCGAAGATTCCGGACCTGGATCCGGCGGAGATCGACGACCTGATGGTCGGCTGTGGCCAGCCCGCCGGCCAGTCCGGCTTCAACATCGCCCGCGTGGTCGCCGTGCAGCTCGGCTACGACTTCCTTCCCGGCGTGACCGTCAACCGGTACTGCTCGTCGTCGCTGCAGACCACCCGCATGGCGCTGCACGCGATCAAGGCCGGCGAGGGCGACGTGTTCATCTCCGCCGGTGTCGAGTCGGTGTCGAGCTTCGTGACCGGCAACGCCGACGGCCTGCCGAACACCAAGAACCCCTTGTTCGCGGACGCAGAGGCGCGGACCGAAACTCTTGCCCAGGGCGGTACGGCCTGGACGGATCCGCGATCCGAAGGAACACTGCCCGACGTCTACATCGCGATGGGTCAGACCGCCGAGAACGTCGCGTCCTACACGGGGATTTCCCGCGAAGACCAGGACCGGTGGGGCGTCCGCTCGCACAACCGGGCCGAGGAAGCCATCAAGTCGGGGTTCTTCGAGAAGGAGATCACGCCGCTCACACTCCCCGACGGCACGGTGGTCTCCACCGACGACGGCCCGCGTCCCGGCACCACGTACGAGAAGGTCAGCCAGCTCGAGCCGGTGTTCCGGCCGGACGGCACGGTCACCGCAGGCAATGCATGCCCGCTGAACGACGGTGCGGCGGCGCTGGTGATCATGTCCGACACCAAGGCGAAGGCCCTCGGGTTGACGCCGCTGGCGCGGATCGTCTCGACCGGGGTGTCGGGCTTGTCGCCGGAGATCATGGGTCTGGGCCCGATCGACGCGACTCGCCGGGCGCTGGCCAATGCGGGGATGGGAATCTCGGATATCGATCTGTTCGAGATCAACGAGGCGTTCGCGGTGCAGGTGCTCGGGTCGGCGCGCGAACTCGGGATCGACGAGGACAAGCTCAATATCTCCGGTGGTGCGATCGCGCTGGGGCATCCGTTCGGTATGACGGGCGCTCGCATCACGAACACGCTGCTGAACAATCTGCGTGAGCAGGACAAGCAGTTCGGTGTGGAGACGATGTGTGTCGGTGGTGGTCAGGGTATGGCGATGGTGCTCGAACGCCTGAGCTGATCTCGCCGATATAGGCCCCAGCTATTCCACCGCTAGGCCGCATGTCTGAAAAGACATGCGGCCTAACGGGTTTCAAGAGCTTTCTGCTTTGTAAAACCGCCAGAACTGGGCTATACATCTTGTGTAGGCCCCGTCACACCGAGGAGATCATCGCATGTCTGTGCTCGACAGATTCCGTCTCGACGACCGCGTCGCCATCGTCACCGGCGCATCCTCGGGCCTCGGTGTCGCGTTCGCGCAGGCGCTCGCCGAGGCCGGGGCGGACGTCGTTCTTGCGGCGCGCCGCGTCGACAGGCTCGAGCAGACCGCCGAACTCGTCCGTGCCGCCGGGCGCCGCGCGGTAACCGTCGAGACCGATATCGCCGATCCCGACCAGGCGCAACGCATGGTCGACACGGCTGTCGAGCAGCTCGGCAAGGTCGACATTCTCATCAACAACGCAGGGATCGGCACCGCGGTACCCGCGACCAAGGAAACCCCCGACCAGTTCCGCCGCGTCATCGACATCAATCTCAACGGGTCGTACTGGGCGGCACAGGCCGCCGGCCGCGTCATGCAGCCCGGAAGCTCCGTCCTGAACATTTCGTCGGTGCTGGGCCTGACCACGGCGGGTCTTCCGCAGGCCGCCTACGCCGCCAGCAAAGCCGGCATCATCGGCCTCACCCGCGACCTCGCGCAGCAGTGGGGCACCCGGAAGGGCATCCGCGTCAACGCACTTGCGCCGGGGTTCTTCCGGACCGAGATGACCGACGAATACCAGCCGGGATACCTCGAAACCATGAAATCCCGAATCATCCTGGGCCGCACCGGAGACCCGGCGGAAATCGCCGCCACTGCCGTGTGGCTGGTCTCGGAGGCGGCCGCGTACGTGACCGGTCAGACCATCGCGGTCGACGGCGGCCTCACCATCAACTGACCGCTCCACCCATCCCGACGATCCACCCCCACGGAGGTTTGCAGTGAGCTCAACAGTCCGCACCGCCATCGTCACCGGAGCCGCACGCGGTATCGGTGCTGCCGTCGCCAAGCGACTCGCCCAGGACGGCCTCCAGGTCGCTGTTCTCGACCTCGACGCCGGCGCCTGCGCCGACACGGTCTCCGCCATCGAGGCGGCCGGCGGCAAGGCGCTCGCCGTGGGCGCGAACGTCGCCGACGAAGAATCCGTCGCTGCGGCCGTGGAGAAGGTCGCCACGGAACTCGGCGAGCCCACCGTGCTGATCAACAACGCCGGGATCACCCGCGACAATCTCCTGTTCAAGATGACGGTCGACGAGTGGGATTCCGTCATGGCTGTGCACCTGCGCGGTGCGTTCCTGATGTCGCGCGCAACGCAGAAGTACATGGTCGACAACAAGTTCGGACGTATCGTCAATCTGTCGAGCACGTCGGCGCAGGGAAATCGCGGACAGGTCAACTACTCTGCGGCCAAGGCGGGCATGCAGGGCTTCACCAAGACACTCTCCATCGAACTGGGCAAGTTCGGTGTCACCGCCAACGCGATTGCGCCGGGCTTCATCGAGACCGAGATGACCGCCGCTACCGCAGAGCGCGTCGGGGTGCCGTTCGAGGATTACAAGAAGGCCGCCGCGGCACAGATCCCGGTCGCGCGTGTCGGCAAGCCCGACGACATCGCACACACCGCCTCGTTCCTCGCATCCGAGGGTGCGGGGTTCGTCTCCGGGCAGGTCATCTACGTGGCAGGTGGACCCAAGGACTGAGGCACACCGCAGTCGGCGGCGCCGCGATCCCTGAAGCTCTCGGGGAT
>NZ_JBHWWX010000020.1:0-69105 GCF_042730335.1 Rhodococcus sp. NPDC060084 | reverse complement strand
GTCGCCTCGTCGGCGGCCGCGTTCGGCGGCTGCAGCTTGACCGGTGCCGGGACCGGGATGACCCGCACCTGACCGGTATGTTCGGGCGAGCGCGTCAGGGAGTCTTCTTCTCCTTGCTGCCCGCGAGAGTCCCGAGATACAACTCGATGACCTTGGGGTCGTGCATGAGGTTGGACCCGGTGTCGGTGTAGGCGTTACGGCCCTGATCGAGCACGTACCCGCGGTCACAGATCTGCAGACACCGCCGCGCGTTCTGCTCGACCATGATGATCGACACGCCCGCGGCATTGATCTTCTTGCAGCGGATGAACACCTCGTCCTGGAACATCGGCGACAAGCCCGCCGACGGTTCGTCGAGAAGCAGGACCGACGGATCCATCATCAGTGCGCGGCCCATCGCCACCATCTGCCGCTCACCACCGGACAACGCTCCTGCCTTGACCTTGCGGCGTTCCCCGAGAAGGGGGAACAGGGTCGAGACCCGGTCGAACTGCTCACTGAACTGCTTGGGCCGCAGGTAGATTCCCATCTCGAGATTTTCCTCGATGGTCAGCGACGGAAAGACGTTCTGCGTCTGCGGGACGTACCCCACGCCCTTGCGCACGAGGACGTGCGCGGGCTCCGAGGTGATCGATTCGCCCCGGAGCGTGACTTCGCCCCGCCGCACCGGGATCAGGCCGAAGAGCGCTTTGAGCAGAGTGGATTTACCGGCACCGTTCGGGCCGATGATCCCGACGATCTCACCCTCGCGGAGAAAGAAGTTGCAGCCACGCAGGATGTCGACGCCGGGGAAGTAGCCGGCGACGACGTCGTCCGCGCGCACGAGCGCACCCTCGGCCAACCGCGCGTGTTCGCCGGGAGTCGCGGCCGATTCGGCCGGGGTCATGGACCCGGTGGGTGGGGTGTCGCTCATGACTTCTCCTGGGATCCTGGTAGATCGGTGGGGCGTACCGCGTCGGGGTCGGACAGGTCGGCTCCGGACTCGAGAACCTGGGCCTCCGCCTCGGCGAGCACCTCCGCCAACTCCGCGGTCGCGCCGACGGGATTGCCCTCGTCGTCGAATTCGAGTGCCTGGTCGTGGTGGCTGCCGAGGTAGGCGTCGACGACCGCATTGTTGTTCGCGAGTTCGTCCGGCGGTGCTTCGGCGATCACCGATCCCTGGGCCATCACCACCACCCAATCGGAGATGTCGCGGATGACATCCATGTCGTGCTCGACGAACACCACGGTCATGCCGTCGTCGCACAGCGATTTGATGTGCCCGAGAAGGCTTTGCGTCAGTGCAGGATTCACGCCGGCCATCGGCTCGTCGAGCATCACGATCGTGGGGTCGGTCATCAGTGCGCGTGCCATCTCGAGCAGTTTGCGCTGTCCGCCGGACAATGACCCGGCGAGATCGTCGGCCTTCTGCTCGAGGTTGAACCGGGCGAGCAGCGCGTGGGCGCGTTCGGTGATGGCGCGTTCCTGCGCGTGCCACGTCCAGGGGAGCAGCGCGCCGGCCATCCGCTCACCCGTCTGGTGACGTGCTCCCAGACGGACGTTGTCGAGCACCGTCATCTTCGACAGCGCCTTGGTGAGCTGGAACGTGCGCACGATGCCGTGCCGCGCGACACGGTGCGGAGCCATGCGGCCGAGTGAGTGGCCGTCCATGCTCCACGTTCCGGTATCCGCGTGGTCGAACCCGGTGAGCAGATTGAACAGGGTCGTCTTGCCTGCTCCGTTCGGCCCGATCAGGCCGGTGATGCAGCCGCGCTGGATCTCGAGGTGAGCGACGTCCACGGCTTTGAGCCCACCGAAGGTCCGGGAAACGTCGTCCACGACGAGGATCGGATCAACCTTCGGGCTTCCCGGATCGTGGGGGACATCCGCGAACACGGCGACTCGTTGTTCGCGCGACAGAGGCGTGCGGATGGTGGTGTCAGGCATCGAGTTGTACCTCCCGCTTGCTGCCCAGGATTCCTTGTGGACGGAACACCATCATCACCGCGATGAGGATGCCCAGGAGGACGAATCGCATCGCCCCGACCTGCTGTTCGGTGAGGGAGATCAGCGGATCGGGTCCGGAGATCGCCTGGCGCAGGAATGCGTCCGGGAGCGTGAGGATGAACCAGAACAGCATCGCCCCGAGGACCGGGCCGAACACGGTGGCCGCGCCGCCGAGGATCAACGCGCCGAACGCGAAGAACGTCTGCGCAGTGGAATAGAAGTCCGGGTTGATGGACTTGGTCTGCAGCGCGTTGAAGATGCCGCCGAGGCCGCCGATCATGCCGCCCAATACGAGAGCCTGCATCTTGTAGACGAACACGTTCTTGCCGAGGGCGCGGGCGGCGTCCTCGTCCTCTCGGACCGCTTTGAGGACGCGTCCCCACGGGCTGTGGGACAGCAGGTAGACGACGCCGCACAGGACGAGCACGAGCGTCCAGCCGACCACCATCGCCCACAGGTCGTCGCCGTAGAAGCGCATCCCGAGCAGGTTGTACTGCTTACCGGAATCGAAGGGGCTCCACGCCGTGAACGGACCTGCGAATCCCCACAGTCCGCGGGTCGACCCGGTGACGGAGTCGGAGGCGGTGGACCGGAACACCAACCGCAGGATCTCGGCTGCGGCAATCGTTGCGATCGCCAGATAGTCGGCTCGGAGACGGAGTGTCGGGATACCGAGCAGGAGGGCGAGCAGCGCAGGGAGCGCGAGCCCGACGAGTACACCCACCCACAGCGGCTGGCCGTAGGTGACCGTCATGATGCCCACTCCGTACCCGCCGAGCAGCGCGAAGCCGATCTGGCCGAAGTTGAGCAGGCCCGCGTAACCGAAGTGGAGGTTGAGGCCGATTGCGAGAAGCGCATAGAAGATGGCCGACGGGCCGATCATCTGCGCGAAGGACACTTGGAGAACAGCGAGGAGGTCCATGTGTCACCCGATCCTTGTTCTGCTGCCGAGGATGCCCTGAGGGCGGATGACCAGAATCACGATGAGTACCAGCAGGCCGCCGATGTACTTCAGGTCGGGATTGATCACCAGTGTGGACAACTGCACGAGAAGCCCGACCACGACGCAGCCGAGCAGCGCGCCGTACGCCGTTCCGAGTCCGCCGAGGATGATCCCCGCGAACATCAGCAGGAGCAGCTTGAAGCCCATCTCCCACTGGACGCGTCCTCCGAGCTCGGAGAGACCGAACAACACACCGCCGAGCGCGGCGAGTCCGCCGCCGAGGCCCCACACGAAGCGGATCACCTTCTCGACGTCGATGCCCGACGACGCGGCGAGATCGCGATTGTCGGCGACCGCGCGCATCGCTTTGCCGATCCGGGTGCGCTGGAGCAGCAAGGCCACCCCGACGAGCACCACCAGGCTGATCACGATGCACGCGAGATTGACCGGGGTGATCGCGAGCGGACCCCACTGGAGCTGACGCTGCGCTTGGTAGTCGTTGTAGGGCTGAGCGCGGTCGGAGAAGAAGATGAGGATCAGGTATCGCAACGCGATGGCGAGACCGATCGACACCACGAGCTGTGCGATCAGGCCGGTGCGCCGCCGCCGTAGCGGAGCCCAGACCAGCGCGTTGTTGAGCCAGCCGATGATGACGCCGACGATGATCGCGAGGATCGTCGCAGGTATCAGATGGATGCCGAAACTGACGTTGAAGACCCAGGCCGCGACCGCGCCCAACGTCACCAACTCGCCGTGCGCGAAGTTCGTCAGGCCGGTCGTCCCGAAGATCAGGCTCAGACCGACGCCTGCGATGGCGATGATCAGGCCGAACCGTAAGCCGTCGACAATCGTGCGGATCAGTGTCTCCGCGAACGCCACATTCGACCCGGACCTTGCCTCACCGAACGAGAAGATCACGGTGTTGGGCTGGCCGGCGGCGACATCGCGGGTCACGGTCGACTGCACGGTCACGTCGTCGGGGAGGCTCTCACCGATGACCTCGAAGACGTATGTCCCCGGCGGTACCGCGAGTTCCCAGCGGCCACCGTCGGCGGACTCCGTCTCCCCGACGACCCCACCCGACGCGTCCGACGCGCGGACGGTGACGCCGTCGAGCCGATCTCCCGCGTTGTTGAGTGTGCCGCGGACGGTCACGGCGTCGTCGGCGACCTGCGTATCCCCGGAGGGAGGAGGAGCGACGCTGCCTGTGGGCGACGGCTCCGGAGGGTCTTGAGCGGCGGCGCTTCCGCCACCCGCCACAAGGCCGAACATCACCGCAAGCAGCAATAGCACTAGCTGGAATCCGGACGCCCATCGTCGTCGCCGGAATCTCACCGTAGGGGCCACGCAGGTCCTCCCAAATCGGGTGCAAAGTTGGTCGAGAACGACGCCTGGGGCGGTGTCGTGAGTGGGCACTTTAGCGGCTATGACGGAAATGCACCGACATCCCCGGTTTCCCACGTGTTTCGTTCCCGTATCTCACGAAAACACCTGTGTTTCGGAGCCGGCGACCCCGTGTCACCGCACTTGCGGCTTCGACGGGTGTCGGGACCGGTCCCTAGACTGAGCGCGTGACCCGTGCATCCTCCTCGACTACGCCCACTGCGGACGCCGACGCCCGCCCGACCCTTCTTCTTCTCGACGGACACTCTCTGGCTTTCCGTGCCTTCTATGCGCTGCCGGCAGAGAACTTCAAGACCCACAGCGGGCAGACCACCAACGCGGTGTACGGGTTCACCTCCATGCTCATCAACCTGCTGCGCGACGAGCAGCCCACGCACGTGGCGGCGGCCTTCGACGTCAGCCGCAAGACCTTCCGGGCAGAGCTGTTCGCCGCCTACAAGGCCCAGCGCAGCGCCGCACCCGACGAGTTCAAGGGTCAGATCGAACTCACGAAAGATGTGCTCGGCGCGATGGGCATTCCCGTGATGGCGATCGAGGGGTACGAAGCCGACGACCTCATCGCCACACTCGCGACGCAGGCCAACGCCCTGGGCTACAAGGTGCTGGTGGTGACCGGCGACCGCGACGCGCTCCAACTCGTCAACGACGACATCACCGTGCTGTATCCACGTCGCGGGGTCTCCGACCTGACTCGCTTCACCCCCGAGGCGGTCGAGGAGAAGTACGGCCTGACACCGGCGCAGTATCCCGACTTCGCGGCGTTGCGCGGTGATCCGAGCGACAATCTGCCGGGCATCCCGGGCGTGGGGGAGAAGACCGCCGCGAAGTGGATCAGGGAGTACGGCAGCCTCAGCGGTCTCGTCGACAGGGTCGACGAGGTGCGTGGCAAGACGGGCGACGCGCTCCGCGAGAACCTGTCCAACGTCCTGCTCAACCGGCAGCTCACCGAGATGGTGCGCGACGTGGCGCTGCCCTACTCTCCGGATCAGCTCGCGCTCGCGCCCTGGGATCGCGACCGCATCCACCGCTTGTTCGACGACCTCGAGTTCCGGGTGCTGCGAGATCGCCTCTTCGAGACGCTCGCCTCGTCCGCGCCCGAAGCCGAAGAGGGTTTCGAGGTGCGCGGCGGGATCGTCGAGCCCGGTGCGCTCGGCGACTGGCTCGCCACGCACGCTGTGGCGGGCCACCGCCACGGATTGTCGGTGGTCGGATCCGGAACGCCGTACGGCGGCGAGGCCACTGCTGTGGCGATCGCGGCAGCCGACGGTGAAGGCGCCTACGTCACGACGATCGCTCTCACTCCCGAGGACGACGCCGCGCTCGCCGCGTGGCTCGCCGACCCGGCCGTCGAAAAGGCTTTGCACGAAGCGAAATCGGCGATCCACGCCTTGCGTGGCAGAGGCTGGACACTCGCGGGCCTCACCAGCGACACCGCGCTCGCCGCGTACCTCGTCCGGCCGGGACAGCGCAGCTTCAAGCTCGACGACCTGTCGCTGCGTTACCTCAAGCGGGAACTGCGGGCGGAAAGCAACGGCGACGGTCAGTTGTCCCTGCTCGACGATGCAGACGCCGTCGACGAGGAGGCCGCACAGACTCAGATCCTCGCTGCCCGCGCGGTGGTCGACCTGGCCACGGCGCTCGACGCCGAACTGGCCGACATCGAGTCGGTGGCGTTGCTGTCCGAGATGGAACTGCCGCTGCTCGAAGTGCTGGCAGACATCGAGGCCACCGGCATCGCCGTGGATGCGGACCACCTGCACGACCTTCAGTCCGGTTTCGCCGCCGACGTCGCCGCCGCCGCGAATGCCGCATACGAGGTCATCGGAAAGCAGATCAATCTCGGCTCGCCGAAGCAGTTGCAGGTCGTGCTGTTCGACGAACTGGACATGCCGAAGACGAAGAAGACCAAGACCGGGTACACCACCGACGCGGACGCACTGCAGGGCCTGTTCGACAAGACCGGCCACCCGTTCCTCGAACATCTTCTCGCACACCGTGAGTCGACCAAGATGAAGACGACGGTCGACGGGCTCATCAAATCGGTGGCCGACGACGGCAGGATCCACACCACGTTCAACCAGACGGTCGCGGCAACCGGCCGGCTGTCGTCGACCGAGCCGAACCTGCAGAACATTCCCGTACGAACCGATGCGGGACGGCAGATCCGCGAGGGTTTCGTCGTCGGCAACGGCTTCGACATGCTCCTCACCGCCGACTACAGCCAGATCGAGATGCGCATCATGGCGCACCTCTCGGGCGACGAAGGACTGATCGAAGCCTTCCGCACCGGGGAAGATCTCCACACGTTCGTCGCGTCGCGGGCGTTCGGGGTGCCGCTCGAGGAGGTCACTCCGGAATTGCGACGCCGGGTCAAGGCCATGTCCTACGGTTTGGCCTACGGGCTGAGCGCCTATGGTCTCGCGCAACAGCTCAAGATCTCCGCGGACGAGGCGCGTGCGCAGATGGAGGCGTACTTCACCCGGTTCGGTGGGGTGCGCGACTACCTCCACAATGTGGTCGAGGAGGCCCGCAAGGTCGGTTACACCTCGACGCTGTACGGGCGACGCCGCTACCTGCCGGACCTCAACAGCGACAATCGTCAACGCCGGGAGGTGGCCGAGCGCGCGGCGCTGAATGCCCCGATTCAGGGCACGGCTGCCGACATCATCAAGGTGGCCATGATCGATGTGCAGCGCGCGCTGCGGGCCGCGGACCTGCGGTCCCGGATGCTGCTCCAGGTGCACGACGAACTCGTTCTCGAGGTCGTCGACGAGGAACGCGAGCAGGTCGAGGCGATCGTGCGGGAGAAGATGGACTCCGTGATCGACTTGTCGGTGCCGCTCGATGTCTCGGTCGGCTACGGCCGCAGCTGGGACGCCGCCGCCCACTGACGGGCCGCACCCACCGGATACCGGGCAAAGACGACAACGTCCTCCCTACCCGCGCGGGGTGGGGAGGACGTTGTCGTGACGGGGAGGCACGGCCGCGACGGACCGTGGTCCGGGTCGGTCAGTTCTGGGCGTTCTGCGCTTCCGCGATCTGCTTGCGCACATCTTCCATATCGAGTGCCTTGACCTGGCTCACGAGATCGGAGAGGGCAGCCGGGGGAAGGGCACCGGCCTGGTTGTAGACGAGAATGCCTTCCCGGAAGGCCATGATCGTCGGGATCGACCTGATGTTCGCCGCTGCCGCGATGCCCTGCTCGGCCTCGGTGTCGACCTTGGCGTGCACCACGTCGGGGTGCTCCTCGGACGATGCCTCGAAGGTCGGGGCGAACTGCTTGCACGGGCCGCACCAATCGGCCCAGAAGTCGACGAGCACGATGTCGTTACTGGTGACGACCTCATCGAAGTTCTGCTGCGTGAGAGCTTGGGTTGCCACGGAAATCCTTTCGTCGGCGTATCGACGGTTCCAACATCCGGACGTCTCGTTTTCTTCCCGCCACGCTACGCGAGTGGTTCCGCCCGTGCGGCGTGCTCGGCCCGTCGATCGGGCCCGGTGGTCAGGACACCGGTACCGCTTCGGCTGCTCGGAACGCACGCCGATAAGCCTGGGGCGTGGTCTGCCGAAGCCGCAGGAAATGCTGCCGGAGCACCGCGGCGGTACCGAACCCGACGCGGTCCGCCACCACGTCGACCGGGAGGTCGCTGTGCTCGAGAAGTCGCTGGGCAGCGAGAACGCGCTGGTCGCGCAACCACCGTGCCGGAGTGGTGCCGGTCTCGGCGGCGAAACGCCGCGCGAAGGTCCGCGGCGACATGTGCACCCGCGCGGCGAGCGCCGGAACGGGCAGGTCGAGGCCCAGATTCTCGGTCATCCAGTCGAGGAGCGGGGCCAGAGCCTCGGATTCGCATTCCGGCAGCGGCATCGCGACGTACTGCGCTTGGCCGCCGTCGCGGTGCGGGGGAACGACCATGCGCCGGGCGATGGAGTTGGCGACGTGGGAGCCCTGCACCGTGCGCACGATGTGCAGGCACAGATCGATGCCGGCTGCGGTGCCCGCGCTGGTGAGCACCGAGCCGTCGTCGACGTAGAGGACATTGGGGTCGACCCGCGCCTCGGGGTACATCCGGGCGAGTCGCTCGGCATGTCGCCAGTGGGTCGTGCAGCGCCGGCCGTCGAGAAGCCCCGCCGCACCCAGGAGGAACGCTCCGGTGCACAGGCTCGCAACGCGGGCACCGCGGTCGACTGCCGCGCGGAGACGCTCGAACAGCGGTTCGAGTTCGGATGCGTCGGCACCCTTCCCGCAGAGGAAGGACGGATCGTCGAGGGAGGCCATGTCCGTGCCGCCGGCGGGAAGCACCACCAGATCGGCTTCGTCGATCTTCGTCAGGTCGTAGGGCGCGTCGACCGTGAACCCGAAGCGGGTCCGGGACGGAGTCGGGCTCCCGGCGATCAGCGAGAAATCGTAGGTGGGCAGGCCGTCGTCGGATCGGTCGAATCCGAAGACCTCGCACGCGACACCGAGTTCGAACATCTCGGTCCGGGGCAGGACCGGGACCACCACTGTCTCGAGTTTGTCGGCCATGACGTCAGTCTGCACCCTGGGTGGCAGGAAAGCGAGTAATCATGTCTTTTCTGCCACTGTTGTGGCGGGTGGACGAGGGCGACGCTGGTAACCATGATCTCGCTGCTGATTCTGTTCCTGGCCGTGTTGCTGGTCCTGGACGTGCTCGCGCTCCTCGGGAGGACGCCCGATACCCACTTGGAGACAACGCAATTCGGCGACTACACGTTCTGAGCACCCTCCGGGTACGCGGTCAGACCAGACGCCATTCGCGCTTGGCTGCGCCGTCCCACCGGCGGATCCCGGCACTCGTCCCGCTCAGGTCGTGGCCCCCGATATGTGCCGCGACGAGGGCCGCTCCGATGCGATCGGCAGGAACCCGCCGGGCCAGGGTCACGTGCGGGGTCCACTCGCCGGGCCGGATGTGTGCCGGTATCCCGGGGCACACTTTCAGCAGTTCGTAGATCCGCGCATGCAGATCGAGGAGCGCGGACGACGGTACGACCAGGCGCGCGAGGGTCGCGTGCCGATCGCCGAACACGATGGCACCCCCGAGCCGCACAGGCAGGGGAGTGTCGGTGAGGGTCGCGCGTACGGCGTCCTCGACCTCGGCCGGGATCTCGGCCGAGACGAACAGGGTCACGTGCGGGCGATTGGTCGGGGAGCGGACACGGCCCTGACTGTCGATTCCCCCGTCGAGCATGCGTGTCCACTCGTCACGCACCGCCGCGTCGAGGCGGTCGTCGAGCAGCAGTTCCACCGACTGCACCATGGTGAGCAATGATGACCGGGTGACCGACCAGACCGCAACGCCCCGCGACGCGACACGACCGGCAGCGCTCCCCGGAACAGGTCCACACCGCATCGGCCTTCTCGAAGGCGACGGCATCGGCCACGAGATCGTCCCGGCAACGCGGGAGGTCGTGGATGCGGCGGTCGCCGCGGCCGGAGGAATCGGGGTGGAGTGGGTCCCGCTGCCGATCGGGGCCGAGGCGATCGACACGCACGGCACGCCCTTGCCCGAGGAGACGCTCGACGCGCTCGAGGGCCTCGACGCGTGGATCCTGGGTCCGCACGACAGTGCGTCGTACCCGGAGCCGTACCGGAGACAGCTGACGCCGGGCGGACGCATCCGCAAGCACTTCGACCTCTATGCCAATATCCGGCCCGCCCGCGCACTCGCCGGCGTGCGGGCGGTCTCACCGGCGATGGACCTGGTGGTGGTCCGTGAGAACACGGAGGGCTTCTACGCGGACCGCAACATGGCGGTCGGAAGCGGTGAATTCATGCCGACCCCCGACGTCGCCCTTGCCGTGGGTGTCGTCACACGGGCTGCGTGTGAGCGGATCGCCCGGACCGCGTTCGACCTCGCGTCGAAGCGCCGCGGCCGCGTCACCATCGTCCACAAGGCAAATGTGCTGTCGATGACCACGGGACTGTTCCGGGACGTGTGCCGCGAAGTAGGCCGCGACTATCCGAGCGTGCAGGTCGACGACGCCCACGTCGACGCGATGGCAGCGCTGCTGGTCCGGCACGGCGACCGCTACGACGTCATCGTGACCGAAAACATGTTCGGCGACATCCTCTCCGATCTGACCGCCGAGTTGTCGGGTTCGCTCGGCACCGCGGCGTCGGTCAACGCCTCGGGCACCAGAACGATGGCGCAGGCGTCACACGGTGCCGCGCCCGACATCGCCGGTCTCGGCCGGGTCAATCCCATCGCGCTGATATCTTCTGCGGCAATGCTTCTCGACCGGATCGGCGACACATCCGATCCTTCCTTCGCCGCAGCTGCGCGCAGGATCGACGCTGCCGTGGACGCGACGGTCGGCTCCGGAATCGCCACCGCCGACCTCGGCGGCACGGCGTCGACCGCCGAGTTCACCGATGCCCTGATCGCGCGCGTGCGCGACCTCTGACCCCGGAGCGATCGGCGCGGGATTCGGCCGCACGGGCACCGGAGTGGATACTGTTTCTCTGTGAAAGAAGCAGTGCGCACCCACGGCAGGGGGCACACCGGCGACACACATCCCACCGAAAGCACCGGACATTCCGGACGCAAGGCGAGCGGAACGCGCCGCGGTCGACGCATCGCGGCAGCGTGTGTATCCCTGTTCGCGGTGCTGTGTGTCACGACGGGGTGTGTCGTCAACTCGGAATCGACCGTGCCCGCGGGCGACCGCGTCCGCGCCGAACGCGTCGACAGCATCGCGTCCCAGCTTCCCGACTGGGCCTCCGACCCCGACCTCCAGATCGGCGTCAACGTGCCCTACGCCCCGAACGAGTTCCGGGACGACGACGGCACGATCGTCGGCTTCGGTGTCGAACTCGTGCAGGCGCTCGGCGACGTGCTGGGCGTGCAGACAGTCTTCAACGAGGCCGACTTCGACCGGATCATCCCGGCGGTGCAGGCCCGCACCTTCGATCTGGGTTCCTCGTCGTTCACCGACACGCTGGAACGCGAGGAAACGGTCGACTTCGTGACCTACTACAACGCCGGGGTGCAGTGGGCACAACGGACCGGCGAGCACGTCGATCCCGACAACGCCTGCGGGATGCGTGTCGCGGTGCAGACCAACACGGTCGAGGACATCGAAGAAATCCCCGCGAAGAACGAGGCGTGTGTCGCCGCAGGGCTCCCGCCGATCGACAAGGTCAAGTACGACAGCCAGGACGAAGCGGCGAACGCGCTCATCCTCGGACGCGTCGACGCCCTGTCCGCCGACTCACCGGTCACCGCGTACGTCATCGCCCGCAGCGAGGACCGACTCGAGGCGGCGGGACCGCTGTTCGACGCGGCGCCGTACGGCTTCGTCGTCGCGAAGGGATCACCGCTGGGCCCCGTACTGCAACAGGCCGTCCAGTACCTCATCGACACCGGTGTCTACGCCGAGATCCTCGAGCGCTGGAACATGTCGGTCGGGGCGATCACCACGTCGCAGATCAATGCGGCAACGAGCTGAGAGGGAACCGATGAGCGAGCACACGCATCCGAGCGGTGCGCCTGCGACCGAACCGGAACCGATCCAGGCGGTTCCTCTCCGGCACCCCGGACGCTGGATCTCCGGGGCACTGGTGCTGATCGGGCTGGGCCTGTTCCTGTGGGGCGCGGCCACCAACGAGGCCTACCGCTGGGATGTGTACGGCCAGTACCTCTTCGACAGCCGCATCACCGCAGCCGCGTGGAAGACGGTGCAGTTGACGGCACTCGCGATGCTGATCGCGGTGCTGCTCGGTGTCCTCCTCGCCGTGATGCGACTGTCGCCGAACCCGGTGCTCAAGTCGGTGTCGTGGCTGTATCTCTGGGTCTTCCGTGGCACCCCGGTCTACGTGCAACTCGTCCTGTGGGGCCTGTTTCCCTCGATCTACAAGCAGATCGATCTCGGCATCCCGTTCGTGCACCAGTTCGTCCACATCGACGTCCAAGGGCTCAACGCCGCATTCCTGTTCGCCGTCGTCGGTCTCGCCCTCAACGAAGCCGCCTATATGGCGGAGATCGTGCGCGCTGGCATCGGATCGGTTCCGGAAGGGCAGGTCGAGGCGTCGACTGCGCTCGGGATGTCCTGGTCCCAGACCATCCGGCGCACCGTGCTGCCCCAGGCCATGCGGGTGATCATCCCGCCGACGGGCAACGAACTGATCAGCATGCTCAAGACCACCTCGCTCGTGGCGGCGGTGCCCTACAGCCTCGAGTTGTACGGCCGAGCGCGAGACATCTCGGGCGCGAACTTCCAGCCCATCCCGCTGCTGCTCGTCGCCGCGACCTGGTATCTCGCCATCACCAGCGTGCTGATGGTGGGCCAATACTTCATCGAACGGCACTACTCGAAGGGGCTGAGCCGCCAGTTGACGAACCGCCAGTTGCAGGCCCTCGCCGACGCACAGGACACGCCGGCCGCCGCGCCGAAGACCCCGAAGCACCCCGGAGGTGGGCTCGCATGACCTCGACCGAAACGCCGATGGTTCGCGCGGACCGCGTGTGCAAGAACTTCGGGGCCGTCAAGGTGCTCAAAGGCATCTCTCTCGAGGTGGGACGCGGTCAGGTCGCATGCATGATCGGCCCGTCCGGGTCCGGCAAGTCCACCTTCCTGCGGTGCATCAACCACCTCGAACGCGTCGACGCCGGGCGCCTCTATGTCGACGGTGACCTCGTCGGTTACGCCGAACGCGGTTCCAAGCTCCACGAGCTTTCGCCCAAGGTCGCCGCCCGGCAGCGCCGCGAGATCGGCATGGTCTTCCAGCACTTCAATCTGTTCCCGCACCGCACGGCGCTCGAGAACATCATCGAGGCTCCGATGCTGGTGAAGAAGGTCAAGCGCGCGGAGGCGGTGGAGCGTGCGCGTGAACTCCTTGCCCGCGTGGGCCTGTCCGACAAGGCCGACGCGTACCCGGCGCAGTTGTCGGGTGGCCAGCAGCAGCGCGTCGCCATTGCCCGTGCCCTCGCGATGGACCCCAAGCTCATGCTCTTCGACGAGCCCACCTCGGCGCTCGATCCGGAACTGGTGGGTGAGGTCCTCGCCGTGATGCGGGATCTCGCTGCCGGCGGAATGACGATGGTCGTGGTCACCCACGAGATGGGTTTCGCGCGCGAGGTCGCCGACGAACTCGTGTTCATGGACGGCGGTGTCGTCGTCGAAGCCGGCAATCCGCGTGAGGTGCTGTCGAACCCGCAGCACGAGCGCACCCGCGGGTTCCTGTCACGCCTGCTGTAGCTGGGCCGGCGCCCGGGTCAGTGCCGTTTGCGGCTGCAGAAGATCGCGGTGCCCGGGAAGTACTCGCCGCGCAGAGGGCTCCACTGTCCCCACTCGCGGTCGAGATGCTCGGGCCACTCGGGTTCGATGATGTCGTAGACCTCGAGTCCTGCGCCGACGAGTTCGCGCACCCGGTCGCCGATGGTGCGGTGGTGTTCGACGTAGGTGGCGGTGCCGGCGTCGTCGAGTTCTACATAGGGCGTGCGATCGAAGTAGGGGAACATCGCGACCAGTCCCTTTTCGGTCGGGTCGTCCGGGAAGATCCACCGCATCGGGTGATTGACGGAGAACACCCAGCGGCCTCCGGGTCGCAGCACCCTCGCGACCTCCCGCATGACCTGCGCCGAATCCGCGACGAAGGGCACGGCCCCGAAGGCCGAACACACCACGTCGAAGCTCCCGTCCGCGAACGGGAGATTCTCGGCGCCGGCCTGCACGAGCGGAACGCGACGCTCCCGGGGTGTGTCCGTGGCGTCCATCGCGGCCAGGCCGCGCTCGAGCATCGCCATCGAGATGTCAAGTCCGACGGGGTGTGCGCCGTGCTCGGCCAGCCACCGCGCGCACGGAGCGGACCCGCAACCGATCTCGAGCACATCCCGCCCCGCGATGTCGCCGAGCAGATGGACGTCGCCCTCGTGGAGTCCTTCGGGGCACCAGACGAACTCACCGGCGGCCGAGTCGACGCCGAGGAACTCGCCGTGCGTGCGGTGGTAGTCCTCGGCGTCGGCGTCCCACCACGCCCTGCTTGCGCGCTCGCTGTCGCGGGAGCCGAGCCGGAGGCGCCCGACCTTGGCGGTGCCGAGGAGCGCGTTCGCGGATGCGTGCCGTTCCTCGGGTGACAGCTGGGACTGGTGAGGTGCTGTGCCGGAGGAGTTTTCGGGGCTGGGCATGGATCCGAGCGTAAAGGTCTCGCGGGGGCGGGCACGCGGGTGGGGCGTCCTGGTTTGCCCAGCTCCCCTGCGGACGCGTAGCCTGGTGGTCGCGAGTGTCCGCTGCTCGGCTTCATCGGTCGGACGGGGACGCTCGCCGTGATTCGATCACCGCTTCATCGCAGTGCCCGATTCGCATGCCCGACCGAAGTTCCATCAACCGACTATCAACCCGTCCGGAGCAACTCAACACATGGCCTCCACCACCGTCACCTCGCCGCAGGTAGCCGTAAACGACATCGGCTCCGCCGAGGATTTCCTCGCCGCCATCGACGCCACGATCAAGTACTTCAACGATGGCGACATCGTCGAAGGCACGATCGTCAAGGTCGACCGCGACGAGGTGCTGCTCGACATCGGTTACAAGACCGAAGGCGTCATCCCCTCCCGTGAGCTCTCCATCAAGCACGACGTCGACCCCAACGAGGTCGTGTCCGTGGGCGATGAGGTCGAGGCTCTGGTCCTCACCAAGGAGGACAAGGAAGGCCGTCTGATCCTGTCCAAGAAGCGTGCGCAGTACGAGCGCGCCTGGGGCACGATCGAGGAGCTCAAGGAGAAGGACGAGGCCGTCAAGGGCACCGTCATCGAGGTCGTCAAGGGCGGCCTGATCCTCGACATCGGCCTGCGTGGCTTCCTGCCCGCGTCGCTCGTCGAGATGCGTCGCGTCCGCGACCTCCAGCCGTACGTCGGCAAGGAGATCGAGGCCAAGATCATCGAGCTCGACAAGAACCGCAACAACGTGGTCCTGTCGCGCCGCGCATGGCTCGAGCAGACCCAGTCCGAGGTCCGCAGCGAGTTCCTGCACCAGCTCCAGAAGGGCCAGGTCCGCAAGGGCGTCGTGTCCTCCATCGTCAACTTCGGCGCCTTCGTCGATCTCGGCGGTGTCGACGGCCTCGTGCACGTCTCCGAGCTGTCCTGGAAGCACATCGATCACCCGTCCGAGGTTGTCGAGGTCGGCACCGAGGTCACCGTCGAGGTTCTCGACGTGGACCTGGACCGCGAGCGCGTGTCCCTCTCGCTCAAGGCGACGCAGGAAGATCCGTGGCGTCAGTTCGCCCGGACCCACGCGATCGGCCAGATCGTCCCGGGCAAGGTCACGAAGCTGGTTCCGTTCGGTGCGTTCGTGCGCGTCGAAGAGGGAATCGAAGGCCTCGTGCACATCTCCGAGCTGGCCGAGCGCCACGTGGAGGTCCCGGACCAGGTTGTCGCAGTCGGCGACGACGCGATGGTCAAGGTCATCGACATCGACCTCGAGCGTCGTCGTATCTCGCTGTCGCTGAAGCAGGCGAACGAGGACTACACGGCCGAGTTCGACCCGTCGAAGTACGGCATGGCCGACAGCTACGACGAGCAGGGCAACTACATCTTCCCCGAGGGCTTCGATCCCGAGACCAACGAATGGCTCGAGGGTTACGAGAAGCAGCGTGAGGAGTGGGAGTCCCGCTACGCGGAGGCCGAGCGTCGTCACAAGATGCACACCGCTCAGATCGAGAAGATGGCCGCCGACGAGGCTGCCGAGGCTGCTGCCGGCGTGTCCAGCAGCAACTACTCGTCCGAGACGGATGCCGAAGAGCCCGCCGAGCAGACCGGTGGCTCGCTGGCCAGCGATGCTCAGCTCGCTGCACTGCGCGAGAAGCTGTCCGGCAACGCCTGACAGATCTGATCGACTCTGATCGACGGAAGACCCCGCACCGATTCGGTGCGGGGTCTTCCGCTTTTCTGCGTTCGGTGCCGGTTGCGTCGGTGCGTCATGCGGCGCTCCCGGGCTCGGACGACGACGGCGACCACCTCCTGTCGGGAGGGGTCGCCGTTGTGGTGTGTGACCGTAGCGGTCCGGCCCGTGCGGGATCAGCCCACGGCGGGGGTGGCCCACTGCGCGGGAAGTGCGGCCGCGCGCTTACGCATCGCGGCGTGACTGTGCCGCGCATTGCTCAGCAGCGTGGTGAACCAGTTGCGCCGATGCTCGGCGAGCGCGGCGGCCACCTCGGGAATGAGGACGCAGTGAACACCGTGTTCCATACCGAGGCGATGTCGACCGGAAGGTGAGGGGGAGGAACTCATAGCCTGCCTTCTCGATGAACGGGATAACCGGAGTCGGACGCTTCGCCAAGACGATATCGGACGCGAAGAGCCCTGCCGGTCATTTACCGCAGGTGAAAGGCCGTGTTTCCCCAGGAAGGCCGCGGTCGCGACCAGCTTGTGACCGTGCCGTGACTGTGCCGTGACAGCGGCGGGTCGACTCACGGTGCCCGGCTGTGTGGTGCGACACTGGTCGGCGTGCTGCGAATGGGGTTAACCGGAGGTATCGGCGCGGGTAAGTCCACTGTCGCCAAGGAACTCGTGAATCTCGGGGCGGTGCTCGTCGACGCCGACGCGATCGCGCGCGAGATCGTCGAGCCGGGCTCGGAAGGTCTCGCCGAACTCGTCGACGCGTTCGGAGAGGACATTCTCCGGCCGGACGGCTCGCTGGACCGTCCCGCGCTCGCGGCCAAAGCGTTCGCCACCGACGACGCACGCGCCGTCCTCAACGCCATCACCCACCCGCGCGTCGGCGCACGCACCGCCGAACTCGTTGCTGCGGCACCGGAGGATGCAGTCGTCGTACAGGACATCCCGTTGCTCGTCGAAGGTGGAATGGCCCCGATCTTCCATCTGGTGGTCGTCGTGCACGCGGGGGAGGACGAGCGACTCCGCCGGCTGGTAGAGCTCCGGGGAATGCCCGAGTCCGACGCTCGTGCCCGGATCGCGGCGCAGGCGACGGAAGAGCAGCGGCGCGTGGTGGCCGATGTCTGGCTCGACAACACCGGCGAGCCGGACGATGTCGTGAGCCGGGTACGGGGGCTGTGGGCAGACCGTCTGGTGCCGTTCGAACGCAACGTGCGCACCCGCACCGCGGTGACAGCGGCGCCGGTACTCGTTCCGGCACGCCCCGAATGGGATCGGTCAGCGCAACGACTGATCGCCCGGCTCGCCGTGGCCTGTGGCGGCAGCGCGCTGCGCATCGACCACGTGGGATCGACCGCAGTGCCAGGGCTCGACGCAGTCGACGCGCTCGATCTGCAGGTCACGGTGCCGGACCTCGCTGCCGCCGACGCGCTCGCCGAGCCGCTGGCCGTCGCAGGTTTCCCTCGTATCGAGCAGGTCGATCACGACCAGCCGAAGCCCTCGTACGGCGCGGGCGGTGAGACGGACCCTGCGTTGTGGGCGATGCGGTTGCACGGAAGCGCCGATCCTGGGCAGCCCGCGCGGGTCGCGGTGCGCGTCGACGGCTGGCCCGGGCAGCAGTTCGCGCTGCTGCTACGCGATTGGCTGCGTGCCGACGCGGAAGCGGCCGCGGAATACGCCGACGTCAAACGTGCCGCAGCAGACGCGGCGTCGGCATTCGGTGATCCGTTGGAGTCGGCCGTGGCGTACAGCGAGGCGAAGTCGCCCTGGTTCGACCGCGCTTACCACCGCGCGTGGGCATGGGCGCAGGACACCGGCTGGAGCGCATAGCCGGACGCCCTTCTCCGGTGTCGGCTTTCCTTTGCAGTGGGTAGACCCTGCACAACAGGGCCTACCCACCGGGTCCGTCGTGGGCTCTACTCCATTTTGCTGGTTCCAGGTTCTTTCCGCTCGTTTCCGACGCGGTCCACGCTGCGAGGATGGTGATTCCGGCGGTCGCCGCGAGTAGGAGGCTCAGCGGCACACTCGAGCCGTCGAAGGCAACCAGCAGGCTCGCAGCGATCATCGGGGTAAAGCCCGCGCCGATCAGGCTGGCGAACTGGTAACCGAACGACACCCCGGTATATCGCACGTTCGTTCCGAACATCTCAGAGAGCATCGGCGCGGGGGGGGGGCGCGTACATCGCGGACTGCACCACCTGCCCGAGCATCAGCGCGACGGTCAGCACCGCAACCGAACCGGCGTCGATCATCGAATACAAGGGAACGCATACAGCACGGCCACAGCCGCGCCGGTGAGGCTCACCGTCCGCCGGCCGATGCGGTCGGACAGGGCCGAGAACAGCGGGATCGTGATGATCGAGGTTGCTGCCATCGCCACCAGAATCCGCATGACAGTGGAAGACTCGTACCCGATCGAGGTGGTGTACGAGATGATGTGCGAGGTGATGAGCGCGGTCAACGCGAAAGGTCCGATGCCCACTGCGCAGGCAAGGACGAGTGGACGAGGCTGGCGAAGCAGTTGCAGCACCGGCGGTGTCGCGCTCGCCGTGCCTTCGCCGCGGCCTCTTCGAAGACCCGACTTTCGACGACGCTCAAGCGGACGTACAGGACGATCGCCAGGAGTGCCGCGCTGGCAATGAACGGAATGCGCCAGCCCCACGACTCGAACGATTCGTCCGGAAGCAGAGTGACGAGCATGACCGCCAGGGTGGACAGCAGAAATCCGATGGGGGAGCCGAGTTGCATGAGGCCGGTCCAGAAGCCCCGTCGACGGGCGCCGGAGTGCTCCGCGACCATCAACGCCGCGCCGCATCGACTTGCGGCCTAGCCGATCGCTGCAATGCCCGAATACCAAACCCCCCCAAGGGCCGTGCGACGTAGCCGACCGCCAGCGTCCCGAACGCGGCGATCGTCGATTCTGCCGGGCTCGACGAGGGAAAAACAGCTTCCCGAAGACCAACGCGGCCATGGTGCTGTACAGCAGGAAGTCGTAGTACTCGATGGTGGTGCCCAACAGGCTCGACAGCGTGACTTTCCGCCACTGCGAGTTGTTACCGGACGGGTGAGGCGCGGCCGCGGTCGGTCCTCGACCGAAGTCGGCACGATGTGATCCATTATCAACAGTCCGCCCACTGGGCGGGATGTTCGCCTCTGCGGGCGGGCTGATCTATCGAGCGGTGAGTGTGCGATCTGTTGTTTCGACCGTGAGGCGTAGGGCGTCGTCGGAAGCGCTGCCCGCAGTGCATGGATGGTTGGGTTGGCCTGGCACTGCATCGCCACACCGCATACATCTCCCGATTAGGGGGTCGGTGCAATGTACGCGAGACGAACTCGTAGCGAGCCGGTGCCGGGCCAGGCGCGGATCAGCGCAAGGAGGTACTCGACCGCCACCAACCTGAGTTGCACCACGTTGGCCGATTTTCGGGACAGATCCGGTGTTTGTGCTGGTGACAGCAGTGTTGGTTTGCGAGTTGGCACACTAACGGGTCGGTAGACTCCGGCCCGTGGCCGCCTACATCCGCAAAGTCCGCACCGCTTCGGGAGCAACCGCGGTGCAGATCGCAGCCAAGCAAGGCCGCCGAGACAAAGTGCTCGAGCACCTCGGTTCCGCCCACACCGACAGTGAACTCGCCGCCCTTCTCGCGACAGCCCGCGAGAAACTGCTCGCCGGCCAGCAAGAACTCGACCTCGACCTCGGCGCGGGTACCGGTGGAGCATCGATGATGACCGGTAAGCGATCCCGCTGGTTGATCGAGGTCATCGACACCGCATGGCGGCGCCTCGGGTTCGGCGTGGTCGACAACGAGGCGTTCTTTCAGCTGGTGGCAGCTCGTATCGTCGAGCCGACCTCGGTCGCGGATGCGGGCAGAGTTCTGCGCGAGATCGGCATCGCCTCAGCACACCGCAACACCTTCGTGCGGACCCTGCGGCGGTGCACCGCCCACAGTTACCGCGACGACATCGCGCAGCGCTGCTTCGAACATGCCGCCGCCGCAGGTGATCTGAATCTGTTGCTCTACGACGTGACCACGTTGTACTTCGAAGCCGAGAAGGAAGACGACCTGCGCAAGGTCGGGTACTCGAAAGAACGTCGGGTCGATCCGCAGATCGTCGTCGGGTTGCTCGTCGACCGCACCGGATTCCCCTTGGAGATCGGGTGTTTCGAAGGAAACCACGCCGAGACCCGCACCATCGTGCCGATCGTGCGCCAGTTCCAGGCCCGCCACAACCTCGAGGGTGTGGAGATGGTCATCGCCGCCGATGCCGGCATGCTGTCGTCGACGAACCTCAAGGACCTCGACGCTGCTGGGCTGAAGTTCATCGTCGGGTCGCGCGTGATGAAAGCACCGTCGGACCTGGCCAGTCAGTTCCACTGGAACGGTGACGTGTTCACCGATGGGCAGGTCATTGACACGGTCACCCCGCGACACGCGAAGAGCGTGGTCAACGACCTCACGCGTCGCGCCGAGCCCGTCTGGGACCCCTCCGAGAAGTCGGCGTGGCGGGCGATCTGGGCGTACTCGAAAAAGCGCGCCGTGCGCGACAACCAGACGTTGAACGCTCAGGAGGCTCGGGCCCAGGCCGTCATCGACGGCACCCACGCTGCCCGCTCTCCGCGGTTCGTCAAGACCACTGCACAAGGCAAGACTCTCGATACGGCAGGCATTGCCAGGGCGCGTTCTCTCGTCGGACTCAAAGGCTACGTCACCAATCTTCCTGTGTCACCAATGACTCCACATGAGGTGATGGAGAAGTACCACGATCTATGGCAGGTCGAGCAGTCGTTTCGGATGTCGAAGACCGACCTGCGAGCCCGACCCATCTTCAGCCACACTCGGGATTCGATCGAGGCGCACCTGACCATCGTGTTCGCTGCGTTGGCGATCTCGCGCTATCTGCAGGATGCGACGGGAATGTCGATCCGGAAAATCGTGCGCACGCTGCGTCCGTTGCAGGAGGTCACCGTCACGATCGCCGGTCACGAGCACGCCGCCCTCGATCCGCTCACCGACGACGCCGTGAGCATCCTCGATTCCCTCGAAATCCCGAATCCCCGGTCAGGGTTGGCACACTAAACTGGTGCAACTCAGGGGTGCCGGGCCAGGCGCGGATCAGCGCAAGGAGGTACTCGACCGCCACCAACGCGAGCCGAATTGCTTGGTCACAACGCCGCATCATATGCAGCCCTCAAGCTTCTGGCTTCGGAGCCATCGACGGGCCTGCGCGCTCGGCGGTACGTACAAGTATTCTCCGAGAGTAAATCGCTTGAAAGACACCAACAATGAAGAACGTCAACCCTAAAAGGCACCAGCCCGTATTACCCGTTCCGACAAGAGCAATCATGATGGCCGGACCAACTGCTACTGCCAGTCCGTCTCCAATCGCGGCGATCGATTGATATCCGCCCGCGTGGTCATCATTCATCATGCTGGTAGAAAAATACCATTTTGAAGTTACGACCAAAACTTCGGCCAAAGCGTGGAGCAAAGTAACGCCGAGAATTATTGCGACAGCGACGCGGGTGGACTCCGTTTCGCCTGCGATCACAAATCCCGCACATACTACGGATAGAAAAATGGATCCGGCCAGGTTTACGTATCTGCCGTGCTTCAATGTCACGACTTTGTTTCCTACGGGGATCTGGATAGTTATAATGATAATCGCGCTGATCGCCAAACAAACTCCCGCCATTGCGGGCGGGGCTACAGTTGATTCGGTAATCCACAACGGCAATCCGACAGTGAGAACCGGCCAGCACAGCATGAGAAGACTCGACCCCAGCATCATTAGCAGGAACGCCTGGTCTTTTACGGCTGTCGAGCCACCGATCCGACGGTCCGCTCGCGACGAGGTCACAGCTGACCGGCGGCTTATCCGAGTGCACATAAGTGCTCCCGCGAACAGCATGGTGCCGCCAATAGCCAAAGCAATCCGGAAAAAGATCTCAGCGCCGGAGGCGAGAACAAGAGATGCGGCGACAGCTGTTAGGGCGTAGAGCACATGTTGCAGAGTCCGGATCCATGAGAGCGATTTCACTCTGCTCATGGGATCCACGCGAGTCGCGACGATGCTAGTCGATAGGCCTGTTTGGGCGGATTGAAGGCCAAGCGTAATAAACAGTGCTGCGAGTAGCAGGACCGTGCTACTCGAAAGCGACACAAGGAGGGCGGCGATACCCCGCAGCGTTAATAACAGAGCTAGCAAGTAGCGGTCATCGACGCGGTCTCCAAGTGATCCCACGGGATATGCAAGAGCCATGCCCGCAACCCCGCCGAAGAGGGAGACCGTAGAAACAACGGCTGGGCTCACGTCTGCAACAGAGACAAAGTAGACTGCCCACAGTGCAATCCATATTCCGTTTGCGAGACTGTTGGCTGCGAACATTCCGTATAGAATTGCTGGCCCGACCGGTCTTGTCATCACCCCGCGGAATTTACGTGAGTAAGACTCATCAGGGAAGCTGCCGTGTCGATCCGGTCGGTACACAGGCGAAGGAGGTGTCGGTCCCGCGCGATCACTTCGAGGTCGCGCGCGCTCGGGCGGTGCAGATGCTTCGTCATGTCGTACGACTACTTGTCCACGTGCAACCGCCCGCTCACGATTGTCCTCGGTCGTTTCTCGATCGTGGAATCCGACATCAAAACAGTACCCCTTGCCAGTGTGTCTCTTGCCAGTCGCCTGGATTGGTCTTGGTGCGAAACACCGCGTCTTCGTCGCACCCGTGTCGCAGTGCCTCACGGATCGCAAGAGACCTCTCGTAATGGGAGCGGCCTTGACCGTTGAGTAGCGAGCAAATGGCCAGAAAGTCTCCCCATTCGCGACCGCGTATCGCAAATTCTCGCCGTCGCCGTGCGGGTCCTCGAGGAACGCGGCGAGCTCGGCCCACGACGTGGTGCGCGCACGGGCACCGGTGAGCATCCCCAGGTGTGTGCCCGGAGCAGATCTACGGCTATGCGGGTCGCGCGTTCCGTCAGCTCGCCCGGATCACGGTGGTCAACGACCTGTCGTCCGGGGCCCGGGTCGCCGTCGTATTGTGGGCCGTTCACCTGCTTGGGTCAGGTCCCGGGCGAGGAACCCCCAAGGGTCGGGGAAGCGATCAAATTCGGTCGACCAGCCGACTGTCACGCCGCTGTCCGATTTGGGATTCGGTTGCGGCTGCGGCGGCCAGTACACAGGTCCCAGCCGGTAGGTCCGTCGGCGCAGGTTACGGAATCCGCGATCTTCGTCCTTGACGTCGTAGAAATTCTCCTGCATGTTGGCGACGCCCCCTCCCCTCGCATAGCTACCCTGGTGCAAGACAATTACATTCCCGTACCATATACAAATTGGCGATATGACAGGAGATCTTCAGGTGTGGGTAATATCCGATATCGAGTCATCCGCGGAATCTCACCGTCTTGAAGTAGGGGATACCCTGGATGTGCCTGCTGTCCTCTTCGGGAAAGAAATGTCACCAGCCTCGGGGATATTGGCAGATATTGAAATTCTGCATGTAACCGATTTTCTCGGAGGTGGTGGGATACCTGTAGTAGTGGCAACCGTCGGAGAAGGGTCTACCGCTATAGTCGACCCCTCTACCTCGGTGACCGAATTGCGGGAGCATCGCGTCAATGGGTACTTCTATTTGGAACCATACTGGTATGCGAACTACACAGGAAAAAGCGGCTATGTCCCAGAAATCCACGCACGTGTAGTCGGCATAGCAAATATTTCAACCAAGGGAAACGGGCATGATGGAGGAATATATTTTCTCCACGACCCACAGGTCCGGAGTTTTCGCGAACTGGATCGGATAGCCACAGATAAACGGAACCGAATCCAGTTTCGGTGTATGCAGATAGAGATTCTGCCTCGAAGGCCATGTGCTGCGGCCTCCGAGGCAGAATCATCTGATTTGTAGAGCCAGTGCTGCGCTCTACTGAGGATCCTCTACGGGGTTCACTCGCCGAGCGGCACGGTTCGAGTAAACCCGAGACCCGGAGGCATGTTGACGGGACATGTAGGGATCTCTTTTGAGACGTTGGGAAGGTAGCAGTATGCCGTAATCACCCCCACCTGGTGACCGGCCCCGAATTTTACGCCAACCTGAAAACCGAGTTGGCGGTCTTCAAAGTCATATTCGTCGCCAACAAAGAACTCCCTCTTATAGTAACCTCTAGTTCCCTTAACAGGGGAATTACGGATCTTCGGATAGTTTCCCTGAAGGAATAGCTCCACCCAACGATCTTCTACCCAGTGCCGTTTATAGTGAGCTTGTCCGAAGGTGGCCACGGTCCCTTTCCTAACGTTGACGCCGGTGCCACCGAGGTCGACGAAACGATGGACGCAGTTCCAACCGTCGGCCGCAGCTTGGCCAGTATGTACGGTTGTTGCGGGATCGCACGGTGTTTGGACTCGCGGTGTGAATGATGGCTCATCAGTAGGAGGGTAGGTTGTCGTCGGGAGTTGCGAATCGTCCTCGATTACCCGATCAAATAAAACATCGATCCAACGCCCATGACGCACCCGCTGACTAGAGATGTCGTAGTACAGAATTCCGCCGATGAAATTGTTCTTTACCTGCCCATAAGTCATTTCTTCAGGTGTGGCGGCGATTTCATCAGTCGTGGGGTAGCTAAGGGGACCGGTTTCCGCACCGAGCGCGTTGTACTTGTCGCGGATCGCGCCACCGACGCTCCACCTCGGTGAGCGGATCGTCGACCTGGTCGACGTCACGGTGGGTGGAATTCACGAGATGGCTGGTACTGACCCGAACGCACACTGGTCCTTGCGCTTGTGCTCGCACACAACGTTCGATTTCGAGAGGCCCGTCCACCAGCTCCACCGAGAACCGATGAGCCAGCACCGTCCTTTGCCGATTCTCTCGTTGGAAGTTGTACCGGCTCCGTCCGGGCCGCTGATCGCCGCGACGTTCACTCGCGAAGGCCTTAGTAATGATCGACCACCACACGCGGACGGGACTGTCCGCTGGACTCCTCAACGACGTACTCGACGTCGGGCACCGGAAAGCCGATGTCCCCGACGGTTCGCCCCAACCCGTAACCGGTGACGCGTCACTGTAACCGCAGCGGGGTTCGGAACTTGTCTTCCCAGTCGACGACCTTCTCTCGCGACATAGGCGCCGGAGCAGGTGGTAGTTCTCGGTGGCCTGGAATCGCTGAACAGCCAGCGTTCTACGGCGACGGCTCCTGGAACAAGGAACACACCCAGCAGATGATCACCCCGTACCGGAACCGCTTCGAACAGTACGGGCACGGCGCGGCCGAGCAGGCCGTCGTCGGACTCGGCGGCCAGGTATTCATGGCGGAACCGAAGCCGAGGCCAGGCGCATCTTCCGTCCGTATTTCGACAACGCGCCGGTGTACGGCCACGGCCCGTCCCTCGAGGAATTCTCTGCGACGACCCCGCTCACCGTGGGCACCCCCGAACAGGTCGTCGAGCGCACCCTCGGTTTCGCCGACTACGCGGGCGACTACCAGCGTCAGCTGTTCCTCATGGATCACGCCGGTCTGCCGCTCGACGTGGTGCTCGAGCAGATCGAGATCCTCGGTCGCGAGGTCGTCCCGGGTCGCCGCACCGGCTCGTAGCTCCGGCTGCGAGCGGGGCCGGAGCCCGGGAATGAGCAGGGGAGCGGCGGGCGTCACTGCCAGCTGATCGGCAGCCCGACGGAGCTCAGCCACGCGTCGACGTCGTGACCGTGGGCGGCGATGCCGTCGACCGCTTCGAACGCGCGCAGGACGGCCAGTTCGGCGTCGTCCGTGTCGAGCAGACCCGCGGCGACGGCGGCGAACAGTTCGTCGACATCTTCTACCGCGGTGCCACGGCCGGTGCGGACGAGAAGATCGAGGTAGTGGTCGCGCGAATGCCACACGTCACCGTCTCGCCAGTACTCGCCCACATCGACGTACCGATCCAGGTCGCGCTCGTGCCCGGGTCGGTAATGGAAGATCGTCACGCGTAGATGCCGGGACGGCAGCAGCCAGGACTCCACGTACCCGAACTCGTGGTGGTCCGCCGGCCGCGCCATGTACAGCCCCCACGGCTCGACCCGGTACACGTCCACCGGCCGCACATTGCCCTTCGGGTCGGTGTTGGTCTGCGCGGGAACATCGAAACGTTCCTCTTTGACGGGGTGAAGGTGCGGCGTCATGACCGCACGTTACCGTCCGCGCGGGAACGGGCGTTGCGCCTGGCGGGGAGCGGCGGGCTCGGCGGCGCGCCGCACGTGTCGGTGGGAGCAATTACCCTGGAAACATGGCGTTCGCAAGTGAGCATCCTGTAGTCGCCCATTCCGAGTTCCGTCCGGTGGGGGAGATCGAACGCACCGACGCCCCGTTCGAGGTCGTCAGCGAATACGAACCCGCCGGCGACCAGCCCGCCGCGATCGACGAACTCGAGCGCAGGCTGAAGGCGGGGGAGAAAGACGTCGTCCTGCTCGGTGCCACGGGTACCGGCAAGTCCGCTACCACCGCGTGGCTCATCGAGCGGCTGCAACGTCCCACCCTCGTGATGGCACCCAACAAGACTCTCGCCGCGCAGCTCGCCAACGAGCTGCGGGAGATGCTGCCCAACAATGCGGTCGAGTACTTCGTGTCGTACTACGACTACTACCAGCCCGAGGCGTACATCGCGCAGACCGACACCTACATCGAGAAGGACTCGTCGATCAACGACGACGTCGAGCGGTTGCGTCACTCGGCCAGTTCGTCGCTGCTCTCCCGCCGCGACGTCGTGGTGGTCGCCTCGGTGTCCTGCATCTACGGCCTCGGCACCCCGCAGTCCTACCTCGACCGCTCGATCCAGCTCGAGGTCGGCCTCGAAGTTCCGCGCGACGCCCTGCTCCGCCTGCTCGTCGACGTGCAGTACAACCGCAACGACCTCGCCTTCACCCGCGGCTCGTTCCGTGTGAAGGGCGACACCGTCGACATCATCCCTGCCTACGAGGAACTCGCGGTCCGCATCGAATTCTTCGGCGACGAGATCGAGGCCCTGTACTACCTGCACCCGCTCACCGGCGACGTCGTCCGCAAGGTCGATTCGTTGCGGATCTTCCCCGCGACGCACTACGTCGCCGGACCCGAGCGGATGGAACGCGCGGTCAAGGACATCGAAGCCGAACTCGAGGAACGTCTCGCCGATCTCGAGAACCGCGGCAAGCTTCTGGAGGCGCAGCGGCTGCGGATGCGCACGCAGTACGACCTCGAGATGATCCGGCAGGTCGGATTCTGCTCCGGCATCGAGAACTACTCGCGGCACATCGACGGCCGGCCCGCCGGCACCGCACCCGCGACGCTGATCGACTACTTCCCGGAAGACTTCCTCCTCGTCATCGACGAGTCCCACGTCACCGTGCCGCAGATCGGCGCGATGTACGAAGGCGACATGTCGCGCAAGCGCAACCTTGTCGAATTCGGTTTCCGCCTGCCCTCGGCCGTCGACAACCGCCCGCTCACCTGGGAGGAGTTCGCCTCTCGAATCGGCCAGACCGTCTACCTGTCGGCGACGCCCGGACCGTACGAACTCGGACGGACCGGCGGCGAATTCGTCGAACAGGTGATCCGCCCGACCGGACTGGTAGACCCGAAGGTCGTCGTCAAGCCCACCAAGGGCCAGATCGACGACCTGATCCACGAGATCCGGGAGCGGGCCGAGCGCGACGAACGTGTGCTCGTCACGACGCTGACGAAGAAGATGGCCGAGGACCTCACCGACTACCTGCTCGAACTCGGTATCCGGGTGCGGTACCTGCACTCCGACATCGACACGTTGCGCCGCGTCGAACTGCTCCGGCAGTTGCGTCTGGGCGAGTACGACGTCCTCGTCGGCATCAACCTGCTCCGTGAGGGTCTCGACCTCCCCGAGGTGTCGCTGGTGGCGATCCTGGACGCCGACAAGGAGGGGTTCCTCCGCTCGAGCACGTCGCTGATTCAGACCATCGGGCGCGCGGCGCGTAACGTCTCCGGCGAAGTGCACATGTACGCCGACAAGATCACCGACTCGATGGCGCGCGCCATCGACGAGACGGACCGCCGGCGAGAGAAGCAGATCGCTTACAACAAGGAGCACGGCCTCGACCCGCAGCCGTTGCGCAAGAAGATCGCCAACATCATGGACCAGGTGTATCAGGAAGCTGAGGACACCGAAGCCATCGAGGTGGGCGGATCGGGCCGCAATGCCTCGCGCGGACGTCGCGCCCAGGGTGAGTCGGGACGCGCGACGAGTTCCGGTGTCGTCGAAGGTCGCGACACCACGACGATGCCGCGCGCCGAATTGGCCGACCTCGTGCAGCAACTCACCGACCAGATGATGCAGGCCGCACGCGATCTGCAGTTCGAGCTGGCGGGTCGGCTCCGCGACGAGATCGCCGATCTCAAGAAGGAATTGCGGGGGATGGACGCCGCCGGTCTGAAGTAGATCCGGATAACCGCTCCCGGCGGCCGCGAGGGTCCGGGACGCGTCCCTGTGGCGTGGGACCCAAATCCCCCATGCGCCCCGGTGTCCCGATACTGTCTACGCCAGCGCCGGGGGGAGGGTTCGCATTTCTTCCACCGGCACCATCGGCGGCACGCGCCGGTGACCGGAACACGATGGAGGAACGAATGAGCGCCTACCGGACCATTGTCGTCGGGACGGACGGTTCGGAATCGTCGTACAAGGCGGTGGAGAAGGCAGCTGCCCTCGCGGGAGACGCCGGCGCCAAGTTGGTGATCGCCTGTGCGTACTACCCGGCCGATCCCAAGGACACCGCACACGCCGCAGACGTGTTGCGCGACGAGGCCTACCAGGTCACCGGATCCGCACCGACCTACGAAATCCTCCGCACGGCACGGGAAAAGGCCACCGTGGCGGGCGCGAAGAACATCGTCGAACGGCCCGTCGTCGGTTCGCCCGTGGAATCCCTCCTCGCCCTCGTCGCAGAGGTCGAGGCGGATCTCATCGTGATCGGTAACCGCGGACTGAACACCCTCACCGGCAGGCTCCTCGGCTCGGTGCCGTCGGACGTGGCCCGGAAAGCGACCTCCGACGTGCTGGTCGTGCACACCGTCCGCTGACAGAGTTCCGCGAACGCGCGGGAGTCAGCAGTAGGTCTCGCGCGTGATCTCGACATAGTGCCGGGCGGCATCGTCGCCCGGCACCGTCGTATGCGTCGCCGCCGCGGCGTACGACGCGATCGGCCGCGCTGTCTCCAGGATGCGTTCCTCCGGCATTCCGGCTGCGAGCTGGTCGCACAGTCCGCGCGCGACCGCGAGCAGGGTCTCGTCCGGAACATCTGCGACCAGTCCCGCTTCGTCCAGCGTCTCCTTCATGCGTGTCGCGCGCGCGTCCAGTACCGGTGGCTCGGCCGCGGCCGTGGCGGTGGGTGTCTCCACCGCCTCGACGGGGTCGGCTGTGCCGGCCGAGCATGCGGCAGCCGCGAGCACTGCCGCGCCGGCGAGCAGAACCCGAGCCGCGGCGCCGATCGGCCACCGTCCCCGTCCCATCACCCTCACCTCACACCGTCGACGAACCGGACGTTTCTGTCGGCGGTGCCGTGGCGTACGGCACCGTGCACAGGACCGTACCTTCCCGGCATAACGGAATCGTTCCGATCCACGGCGTGCTGCTTCCACACCGCTACCTCGAGACGGCCCCCGCTCAACACCGGGCCTGGGCGGCGAGTCCGTCGAGCACCCGGGGGAGCGGGGTGGTGTGCAGCACGCCGAGTCTCTGGGTCGCCCGGGTCAGCGCGACATAGAGGTCGTTCATGCCGCGGGGAGATTCCGACACTATCTCGGACGGCTCCACCAGCAGGACGGCGTCGAACTCGAGGCCCTTGACGTCCTTGACGGCAGCGACCGTCACCGACGGTGAGGCGAGGTGCGCCCACTCCGCCACCAGGCGGGCAGGTACCAGAACCGCCGTCGTGCCCGGTCCCGACTCCTCGTCCAGTGCACTGCGCACCGCGTCGACCAAGCTGTCGGCCTCCACCGAACGTGCCCAGGGTTCGTAGCCGGATTCGCGCACCGACTCCGGCGGGAGTTGCTCGGGGTCGATCTCCGCGAGCACCGCGTGCGCGACCCGCATGATCTCTGCCGGTGTCCGGTAGTTGACGGTGAGTTCGGCCTTCTTCCACCGGTTCGCGACATACGGCTCGAGGACCCGCTGCCACGACGTGCTGCCCGCCGGATCACCGGTCTGGGCGGTGTCGCCCACGAGGGTCATCCACCGGTTCGGGATTCGGCGCATCAGCGCCCGCCACGCCATCTCCGACAGTTCCTGCGCTTCGTCGACGATCACGTGCCCGTAGGTCCAGGTCCGATCACCGGCAGCACGTTCCGCGGTGGTCTCGTGGTCCCGGTGGTCCTGGCGCTCCGCAAGCTGGGACGCGTCGATCAGGTCGTACGCCATGAGCAGTTCGGGGTCGAGGTCGTCCTCGAGATCCTGCGGTGCGGAACCGGTGAGGATGTCGAGTGCGCCCTGGGCGTCGGCGATCTGCCTGCGCCACCTGCGGGACGCGCGTTCTCGTTCCGCCGCGTCGTCGACCCCGAGCAGTTCGGCGATCTCGTCGAGCAGCGGGGCATCGGCGGCGCTGAAACGTCCTGCACCGTCCGGGCGGTAGAGAGCCTCGATCTGGTCTTCCGAGAAGTGCGGAGCGGCCGAGGCGAGACGTTCCCGTGAGGCGAGCAGATCCGTGAGCACCTGCTGCGGGGTCAATTCCGGCCACAAGGCGTCGATCGCGGAGACGATGTCCCGGTCCGCCCGCATCTCCGACCGGATGTCGTCGATGTCGTCGCGGCTGAGCAGGTTTCCGCCGTTGACCAGGTCGGTACCGATGATGGAGGCGAGCTGGTCTGCGAGCGCTTCGATGACCGCGGACACGAAAATCGGACGAGCCAGATTGTGTGGCCGACGCGACGAGCGTGCCCGGCCGCGTGCACGCGAGACAGATTTCCGGTCGAGCATGAGGCGGTAGGTGTCGAACGAGACGGGCACCGCGGAACTCGGGACCTCCTGCCGGTCCCGCACCGCCTTCTTGAGGATGTCGACCATGGCCGACGAGCCCTTGAGTTCACCGGCCTCGCGGCTGTCGTCCAGCGTGGCCTTCACACCCGGATACAGGTCGCCGATGGTGGACAGCAGCACGCCCGTCTCACCGAGAGAGGGCAGTACCTGACCGATGTAGTCGAGGAAGGTGGAATTCGGGCCGATGATCAGCACGCCGCTCTTCGCGAGTTGCTTCCGGTACGTGTAGAGCAGGTATGCGGCGCGGTGCAGCGCGACCGCAGTCTTGCCCGTTCCCGGCCCGCCTTGCACCACGAGCACGCTTCGGTGCTCGGAGCGGATGATCGCGTCCTGCTGGGCCTGGATGGTGGCCACGATGTCGTGCATCTGCCCGGTGCGGGCGGCGTTGAGGGCCGCCAGCAGGGCGGACTCGCCGGCGACTCCGCCTGCAGCCGGGGTGTCGGAGTGCTCCTGCGCGGCGTCGAGATCGAGGTATTCGTCGTTCAGGGCGGTCACCGAACGTCCACGACTGCGGATGTGGCGACGCAGCACCACGCCGTCGGGTGTTGCCGGCGTGGCGAGATAGAAAGGCCGCGCCTGCGGTGCCCGCCAGTCGAGGAGAAGCGACTCGTAGTCGTTGTCTTCGTCCAGAATTCCGATGCGCCCGATGTATCGGCTGTCGAGGCCCCCGTCGTTGTCGACCTCGTCGTCCCGCACGTCGATCCGCCCGAAGCACAGGCCGTGTTCCGCGGCGTCGTACTTCGCGAGATCCTCGGTATACATCTGGGTGAACGACTCACGTTCGGAGCGTGCCTGCGGGGTGCCCCCCGACTCCCGGAGCACGCGGGTCAGCCTCGTCTTCGCGTAGTCGCGCAGGTCGTCGAGGTGCCGGTAGAGCATCGAGACGTAGGCCTGCTCAGGCTCGAGGTCTGGGTGGGACGCGCCATCGGCCGGCACATGAACTCCTCGGATAGGGACAGATCGAACGCGTGGGGGCGTCGACGGAAGTGCCCGAGAAGTCTAGTCGGATCGCCGGGGGCGTCGAGGAACACCCGGAGACAAAGCGCAGGCACGCGGATCCGGGTGGATCCACGTGCCTGCCGCGGAAGCCGATCACTCCGCTCGCTGTGCTCGTCTCGAGGCGGTCTTACCGCTTCTTCTCGAGCGCCTTACGATTCTTCTCGATGGTCTTTTCTGCCTGCTTGCGGGCCTTCTCGGCGCTGATCCGTGCCTTCTCAGCGGCCTTGAGCGCCTTGGCGTTGAGCACCGCCGAACGCTCGTCTGCAAGCTGTGCCCACTCGCTGCTGCGATCACGGGCGGTGTCCAGGAACTTGGTGCCGCGTACACGGGCGACCTCGGCGATCTCGGGGCCGCGTTCCTTCGCGACGTCGAGCAGTTCGGTGCCGCGCTCGCGTGCGGTGTCCGCGAACACGGGGCCGCGTTCCTTCGCGATGTCGATCAGGCCGGTGCCGCGCTCCCGTGCGCGTTCTGCGAGTACGGGGCCACGATCACGCGCAACCTCGAGGAAGTCGGTGCCGCGTTCCTTCGCCACCTCGGCGAGGACGGGACCACGTTCCTTGGCGACATCGAGCAGATGACCGCCGTGTTCGGCTGCGTCACCGGTCAGGGACTTCACGCGATCGGCGACGTTGCTGAAGGCCTCCGCAGTGCCGCGATCGGAGGAAGCTGCGAGGGGGAGAGCCGCTGCCACGGAAGCCTGGGCGTGCCGCGCCGCGCGGCGGCCTCGCCATCCGAGCGACGGTTTGCCTTCGGTGTCCACCGCGGCGATGAGGAGCCCGCCCAGCAGGCTGACACTCTTGATGAACTCGGTGCGCTGCTTGGAACGGGTTTCCGCATCCTGAGCGTTCCAGAAGTCGTGTCCGACGGCGGTGGTCGGTATGAGCGAACCTGCGAGGGCGAGTGCCGAGAGTCGAGGTGCCTTACCGAGCGCGAAGAGCGCGCCGGCACCGATCTGCACGGCGGCGTTGAGCTGGATCAGCGTCTCGGGGTTGCTCGGGAGCCGATCGGTGACCGAGGCGGGCAGGACATTCACCGCCTGATCCAACGCGGGCTGAGCCGCGTTCGCCCGCGGAGCGGGATTGCGGAGAGCGTCGACGCCCCCGGCAATGAAAATGGACGCGAGCATCGGCCTCGCGAGTCTCCGGACGATCATGTAATTCCTCCCGTTGTCGGGTGTGTTGCCACCGCAACCCGTGTACCCCCACCGCTGCCGGAATATGCCCGGGATCCCGGAGTGTCGCCCGGGATGTCCTTTTCCGCGCAGAAGTGGGGTTCGCATAGGACGGAACTTCTAGATAACCCGAATCGGCAGGGGTGCACACCCGCCGGCGCAACCGGGCCGAGACCTGAGGGTCGTCGCGTCAATCGATGCGCGCGACCTCCGGGCGGGCGGTCACCGGGGCGGCCAGTTGCTGCTCGTCGCAGATCCGTTGCAGCTTCTCGAGCGTGGCGCTCAGGCCCGGGCCTCTCCGGGGGCCCGGAGTGAAGGACGCGGGCAGGTGCCGCATGCCCTGGATGACACCGATGGTGTCGTAATGCACCGTCCCTTCGGGATCGCACCGGAAGTCCGGCATGCGGTCGAGTACCGCGGTGAGCATCGACTTGAACACCGTTCGGGCTACGTTGGAGCCGATGCAGCGATGGATTCCGAGACCGAAACTGAAGTGCCGGTTCCCTTTCCGGTCCAGGACGATCTCGTCGGGATCGGGAAAGACCGTCGCGTCACGGTTCGCCATCGCCCACGACAGCCACAAGCGCTCACCTTCGCGCAACTCGGTGCCACCGACCTCGAAGTCGGCCGCGACGGTGCGCCCGTCGCCCGGTGCCGGCGTGAAGAAGCGCAGGAACTCTTCGGTGGCCGAATCGAGCAACTGTTCGCGGTCGCGGATGAGCACGTCACGCTGGTCGGGATTCGACGACAACCACTCGAGCGAGTGGGCGGTGAGCGCCGTCGTCGTGTCGAAACCGCCACCGATCAGCAGTCCGAGCATGCCCAGCAGTTCGAGGTCGGGCGCCGGCTCGCCGTCGATGCGCAACTCGACGAGCCCGTTGACGAGTCCCGGACGAGGGTTCGTCTTGATCTCGGCCAGATTCGACAGCAGGTCGATCCCCATCGCGCGGTGCATCTCGGCGACCCGCTCGGCGTCCGGCGAATTCTCCGGTGTGTAGACCGACGCGTGCACCGGTTCGCTGTACACGGACCATTTCTCGATCGGGATACCGAGCATGGCGAGGGTGAGGACGGCGGGCACGACGTTGGCCAGGTCGTCGACGAAGTCGATCCGTCCGGATTCGATCTTCTCGTCGAGTGCGGCGTGGGCTGCTTCGTCGATGAACGGTTCCCACCGTTTCACCGCGGCAGGGGACAGGTAAGGGTTGAGGACCTGCCGGTAGAGGCGATGCTCGGGGTCGTCCATCTCGAGAATGCCGCCGCGCACCATTGCCGCGCGACGTGCGGTGGGAATCGAGATCCCCTTGTATCCGCGCCGGGTGCCGTGAACGTCGTGGTCGTTCGACACGTCGGCACTGCGTGCGAGCTCGAAGACCTCGTCGCTCCCGCTGGCTACCCAGTGCCCGTCGTAGGTGTCGGTCCAGGCGAGGGGGCACCGGGCGTGAAGATCATGCGTGATCTCCTCGAACCGATGCCGGTATTCCGGGGTGTGCCGGTCGAAATGGGCCCGGGGGTGCTTACGGTCCCGGTCGACGGGTGCGTCATCGATGGTCACAGCTGTTCCTTCGCTGTACAGGGATACTCGGGCGGGATCGTCTTCACTCGGTGTTGTCGTCGTATGCGTCAGGCGCCGGATGCGGCGACGGTGCCGGGCTCGCCGCTGGAGTCGGGGCCACCGGCCGCGGCGCGTACCGCGCGGACGATGCCCTGGTAACCGGTGCAGCGGCACAGGTTGCCCGAGATCGCTTCCCGGATCTCGTCGTCGGACGGTGACGGGTTCTCGCGCAGGAAAGCGGTTGCCGAGACGATGAATCCCGGTGTGCAGAAACCGCACTGGAGTCCGTGCTGGTCGCGGAAGGCTGCCTGGACGGAGGACAGTTCCCCGTCGGCGCCGGCGAGGCCCTCGATGGTCGTCAGTTCGGCTCCGTCGGCCTGGACCGCGAAGATCAGGCACGCGCGCACGGCCTCGCCGTCGAAGAGGACGGTGCACGCCCCGCACACTCCGTGCTCGCATCCCAGATGTGTGCCGGTCAGGCCGCACCGCTCGCGCAGGTAATCGGCCAGCGTCAAGCGCGGTGGTACGCGATCGTGGCGGGTCGCGCCGTTGATCCGGACACGGATATCGACGTCAGTCATCGAGTGCCTCCTTCACGGCGCGGTTCCACGCGCGAGCTACCATCGCGGACCCGACGCGGCGCCTGTACCCGGCCGTGCCGTGACCGTCCGACGGAACCGCGTCGAGATGTGCGGTCGCGTTGCGGCCGACCTCCTCGGCGGAGATCGTCGATGCCCCGCGCCCGAGCAGTTCCTTTTCGACCGTTCGCGCGCGGATCGGTGTCGGGCCCATTCCGAAGACCGTGACCGCGCACCGTTCGATCCGCTCGTCCGCATCCACGCGGAGCGCGACCGCAGCGCCCGCCACCGCGAAGTCGCCGCTGCGGCGGGTGAACTCTTCGATCGCAGAACCGCATCGGCCGCCCCACACCGGGAATGTCACGGCGGTCACCAGTTCGTCCGGTTCCATGGCCGTCGTCCACATCCCCTGGAGGAACTCGGCGGCGGGGATCGTGCGCAGCCCCCGGGGGGAGCGCGTTTCGATGTCGGCATCGAGGGTCAGGGCCACCGCCGGATACTCCGCTGCGGCATCTGCGTGCGCGAGGGAACCGCCTATCGTGCCGCGGTTGCGGATCTGGAAGTGCCCGATGAGCGGTGTCGCGCGGGCGAGCAGGGGAACGCTTCGGGCGATCGTCTCGGACCGGCCGACCATCGTGTGCGTGGTGGTGGCCCCGATCCGGACGGTGTCGGTGCCGGCCGTGATGTCCGCCAGATCGGTGAGTCGCCGGAGGTCGACGAGGTGGTCGAACACGGCGAGCCGCAGGACGAGCAGCGGCATCAGGCTCTGCCCGCCGGCGATGAACTTGGCCTCGTCACCGAGTTCGGCGAGCAGGTGAACCGCCTCGTCGGCCGTCTCCGGTGCGTGATAGTCGAACGTGGCGGGTTTCATTCGTCGTCCTTCGCGGCGGTGCGCGCGTCGTCGATCATCGTCAGAACGGCGGAGGGGGACAGCGGCAGCTGCTTCAGTTCGACTCCGAACGGAGCAAGCGCGTCCATCACCGCGTTGAGCACTGCGGGCGTCGCGCCGATCGCGCCGCCCTCGCCGACGCCCTTGAAGTTTCCGGGCCCCGGGCTCGGGGTGTCGATGTGCCCGATCTCGATCGCCGGAATCTCGGATGCCGTCGGCAGCAGGTAGTCCATGAAGGTGGTGGCGACGGGATTGCCGCTGTCGTCGTACGCGAGATGCTCGTACAGTGCGCCGCCGATTCCCTGGACGGTGCCGCCGCAGATCTGGCCCTCCACCACGCTCGGATTGATCATCTTGCCGCAGTCCTCGCTCACGATGTAGCGAAGCAGAGTCACCTTGCCGGTCGCTACGTCCACCTCGCAGGTGCACACGTGGGTGGCGTTGGCCCAGATCATCATGTGTGGTGTCCGGTAGCGCCCGCTCGCTTCCAGACCCGGCGGGACACCCGGTGGCAGGGCCTCACCCTGGAAGTAGGCGATATCCGCGATCTCGGCCAGCGACAGTGTCTTGTCCGGTGCGTTCCGCGCCGACGCCGTGCTGTCGACGAAGTCGATCTCGTCGGGAGTCGTGTCCAACCGGTGCGCCGCGATCGCCACGATCCGTTCACGCAGGCCCGCGGCGGTCTCGGCAATCGCACCTGCCGTCATCGACCCGGACCTGCTGCCACCGGTGCCGGCCCCGAACGGCGTGACGGCGGTATCGCCCTGGACCGTCCGGACATCCGCCATCGCAACGCCGAGGGCATCTGCCGTCAACTGCACGACGGTCGTCTCGAGACTGTTGCCCGCGGAGCCACCGGCAACATAGACGTTCACCTTGCCGGTCGGCTCGATCCGGATGGTGGCGCCCTCGGTGCTGTGGAACGAGGTTCCGCCCGTAGTCGGCTCGACGTAGGTGCACGTACCGACGCCGAGGTACCGTCCCTCGGCGCGGGCGCGTTGCTGCTCTTCCCGGAAGTCCTCGTAGCCGAGCATCGCCACAGCCTGCTCGAGAGTGTCGAGGGGTGAGATGTGATCGAGCGGCATGCCGTGCGGGTTGAACGCGGGCAAGTCCTCGCGGCGGATCATGTTGCGACGTCGCAGCTCGACGGGATCGATGCCGATCCGGCGGGCGGCATGGTCGAGAAGCACTTCACGAGCGACGGATTCGAACTGCCAGGGACCACGGTAGGCAAGCCGGCCGACGGTATTGGAGTAGTGGAACTTCACGCTGAACGACGCGTCCGGGACCCGGTAGGGACCCGGGAACAGCATGCCCACCACGACTCCGGCGGTGAGAGGCGAAGGAGTGGGGTAGGCACCGACGTTCTGCACATGGTCCATTCCCGCCGCAAGGATCCGGCCCTCCGCGTCGAAGGCCATCCGCACGTCTGCGTGCTCATGACGCGCCATACCGGACGACATCAGATTCTCTTGCCGGTCCTCGATCCACTTGACCGCCGTGCCGAGCGTGCGTGCCGCGAGCTGGATGCAGATCTCCTCGCGCAGCGGCGCAACCTTGAGTCCGAAACCCCCTCCGGTGTCGCGCGCGATCACCCGGACCCGGTGTTCGTCGATGCCCAGCAGCCGGGCACAGAAGCCGCGCACCTCGTGGGGCGACTGGGTGGAGATCCACACCGTCATCTCGCCTGTCGAGGCCGACCACTCCGCCACCAGCCCGCGGGTTTCCATCGGAACGGGTAGGTAGGCCTGCTGAAAGATCTGCTGCTGCACGGTATGTGCGGCGGCCTCGAAGATCGGATCGAGATCCGATGCCGGACGTCCGGCCATCTCACCGGCGGAGTTGCCGGCGAACCCGGCGTGCACGAGATGCGGTGACGAATCCGCGGTGACGTAATCGAGTACCGGTTCGAGCGGTTCGTACTCGACTTCCACGAGTTCGACGGCGTCTTCTGCGACGTACCGGTCGACGGCAACGACCAGGGCCACCGGGTCTCCGACGAATCGCACCTCTTCTTCGGCGAGCGGTGGCCGAGGTACCGGCGGCATGCCGGGCATGTCGAGCGCGTAGGAGATCTGGTGCGCGACGGTGTTCAGTTCGGCGGCGGTGTATACCGCGAAGACGCCCTCGAGCTGCAGTGCCGCGGATGTATCGATCGCGCCTATTCGCGCGCGGGGCAACGGGCTTCGTACAAAACAGGCGTGCACCATCCCGGGCCGGGTCACGTCGTCGACGAACGTGCCGGCGCCCGTGACCAGGCGGAGATCCTCGATGCGCGGAACCGAGGTGCCGACTACCCCGCGCGCGGCGGCGTCGTCGCGGACAGCTGGGGGAGTCTGCGTGCGGGTCACCGGAGTGCTCGTCGCAGAGGGCGGTTCGGTATGCGGGAAAACGACGGCGGAAGTGTCATGCGGCAGGTTCTCCGTTCACCTGGACAGTCCGTCAGGCGTCCGCTGAAGGCTTGTGCCCCAACAGGTTCGAGAATGAAAGCGCAAACACGTGCGGGTTCGGCACGTGCGGAATGTCTAACATCGCCGACGGTGCGATGTCAACAAGATATGTCGTCGTCGATTATGTGGTTGCGATTTCGTGAGAATTGCATTTACGGCAGGTCAGGTCTCCGCGCGGTCCGGACGATGCAGTCGCGGCGCGTCCGTAGTCGCGTCGTCCCGCGACAGGACCAGGTCGGTGACGCACTCGAAGTACGGGGCGGCGCTACCACGGCTCGTGGTGCGCTCGATCGACAGTCGTGCCGCGCGGCCGTGCAACCGGAGCGTCGCGATCTGGTTCCCGAACGTCGGCCCGGCGATCCGATCCCACTCCACGGGCGACCGGGGAACCGGCGTGACAAGCCGGAGCAACCCGCGTACCGACCGTTCCGCCAGGCGACTCCACGCCGCCCGGAACCCCGCCCGGACCGCGGCCGGAACCCGATTGTGGAGAGGTGAACACGTCAACTGATAGACCTGCGAGTCGGTCGGGAAGGTGAACCGCGCGCTCGCGGCGTAGGCGTGGTGGACATCGCCCGACAGCACACAGATCGTCGCCGGCGGGATGCCGGACGCGTCGGTCCGGTCTCCGCGGGCGACTTCGCCGAAGAGTCGCGCGAGACGGTCGAACGAGTCGTGGAACGCCGCCCAATGCTCGAGGTCGGCGCCGCGGCGCAGACTCTCCGCCCAGCGGGCGAGCCGCGGTCCCCGCGCACCGAACGCCAACTGCTCGTCCCAGGCCTCCGCATCGTGCAACGCGCGGGGCAGCAGCCAGGGCAACGACGTTCCGACGAGGAGGTGGTCGTAGTCGCCCACCGTCTGGTCTTCGATCCAGTCGAACTCCGGATCGGAGACCATCTCGCGCCGTTCCGAGGTGAGGACCCGCCCGCAGCGCGAATCGATCACGAGAAGACGCACCGACCCGAAATCCCGGCGATACGACCACTGCACACCGCGCGCACCGTCGGCCTCCTCGTCGGCCTCGGACGCGAACTCGCGCAGCAGGGCGGTCGCGTCGCCGGTGGTCCCGCGGATCTTGGCGTACAACTCGTTCCGGCGCAGTTCCGCGGGCGAGAGGTTTCCGAGGTGCTGGTAGATCCAGTACGACATGAGCGCCCCGACGATCCGCTCCTCCCACCAGTTGCTCGCCTCGAATTCGGCGCGCCACGATTGCGAGGTGTTCCAGTCGTCGTGCACGTCGTGGTCGTCGAAGATCATCGAGGTCGGCACGGTCGACAGCAGCCACCGCACCTCCGGGTCCGACCACGCCTGGGCATAGAGCCAGGTGTATTCCTCGAAGTCCCGCACCTGGGCGCCGGGCGGCTCGTCCAGGTCGTGCCGCTCTCCGACGCGTTGCAGGATTTCGGGCGACAGTTCGTCGGCATAGACCTGGTCGCCCAGCAGCATCAACGCGTCGGGCCACAGGTCGCGCGGTTGCGTCCTCATACGCTGCGCGTAAACCGCGAGAGCGTCCGCGCCGAGCGACTCGTCGCCCCCGCCGTCGGTCTCGGCGCCGGTGGTGGCGACCCGGCACGAGCCGAACGCGAGATCGAACCGGGCGTCGTCGCTCAGGGACCGGATGACAGAGGCGTCGGCGTCCTCGAGTGGCCAGACGTCGGTGTCGTCGAGTCGCACCCGGTACGGCGTGGTGGAACCCGGCTCCAGGCCGTCGATCACCACGAGCGCGTAATGGTGTCCCTCGACGGACCACGTCCGTTCGGAACGGCCGAGTATCTCGACGGTGCAGGGGGCAGATGTTTCCACCCACACCGTGGCGTCCGTGGAACCGACGTGCCTGAGGACGGGGCCGAGCAGAAGTGCCGCCATGGTTCACCGTGCCGGAGTTCGCAGGAGCGAGGCCTGATGCGACCGAATCGTACCGGGATCAGAAGGCCGATCCCGACGAAACGAGCCCCGGGAAGGGGAATCGGGGGGACGCTGTTGATGCCGGCAGTCTCCGCCGGCGGAACTTCGGAACGAGGGGAGTCCGGCGTGGACGACAGTCAGGATCCGAGTGGATGGGACAACCTCGACGAAGACGCGAAGCGGCAGGCGCAGGACAAGGCCGAGAAGGTCCGCAAGATGTACGAACCCGGGGTACGGCCCACCGAAACCGTGCCGGGTACCGACGGAATGGTCTCCGGTACCGCGTTCGCCGAGCCTGACGACGAACATCGCGGGGACGAATCGGAAGCGGACCGGCAGTAGAGCGGCCGGCTGTCCTGTCCGGCGTTCAGTCGTGCGCGCGGGGGCGTTGTGGCGATGCCATGGAAGTGCTTCCGAACGGCGCGCGGTAGGGGCAAGATGTGCGAATGCCCGCACACATCACCACCGCACCGCCGACAGTTCACACCGCCCTCCTCGGTCTGGGGGTCTACCGGCCTCGCCGCGTCGTTCCCAATTCGGAGATCGTCGAGCGCATCGACTCCACCGATGAATGGATCAGGACCCGCTCCGGCATCACCGCCCGCCACTGGGCCGAACCTGACGAAACGATCGTCTCGATGAGCACGGCCGCTGCCCGCGACGCGCTGTCCGCGGCGGGCATGGATGTCGATCAGATCGATGCCGTCGTACTGGCCACCTCGTCGCAGATGGTGCTGGGACCGTCCGCGGGGGCTGTCGTGGCCACCGAACTGGGCATGCAGAACACCGCCGCCTACGACGTCTCCGCGGGCTGCGCCGGGTTCTGCTACGCGCTCGGCAACGCGGCGAGTCTCGTCCGCGCCGGCCAGGCCCGCAACGTCCTGGTCATCGGCGTGGAGCGACTGTCCGACCTGCTCGATCCCACCGACCGCACGTGCGCGTTCATCTTCGCCGACGGCGCCGGGGCCGCAATCGTGGGCCCGGCCGAGGAGGAAGGGATCGGGCCGGTTGCCTGGGGCTCGGACGGCAGCCAGACCGACGCCATCAAGCAGGACAAGGATTTCCAGCAGTATTTCGGCGAGGTCGACGCCGCGCTGGCCGGCGGTCAGACGCCGGTACGCCCGTACATCCGGATGAACGGCGCGGCCGTTTTCCGCTGGGCCGTGACGTTCCTCGAGACGGCGTGCAAAGACGCCCTGGCGAAATCCGGCGTCACGGTCGACGACCTCGATGCCTTCGTGCCGCACCAAGCCAACAGCCGCATCACCGATGCCCTGATCCGGACCTTGGGACTACCCGACACCGTGGCGGTCGCTCGCGACATCGCGGAAACGGGCAACACGAGCGCGGCCTCGATTCCGATGGCCATGGAAGAGTTGCTGCGATCCGGTGCGTCCAAGCCCGGTGACACGGCACTGCTGCTCGGGTTCGGGGCCGGGCTTTCGTACGCCGGGCAGGTCGTCCGGATGCCCGCGATCGCGTAACCGCGACCGGCGGGTGCCGGTCGCGGCACCCGTCATCGCGCGGTCGCGTCCACCGTCTCCGCGAGCATCGCGTGCGGGTAGTCGGCGGCGCGGTGCTGGAACGTGGTGATACTCGGATTCCGGATCACTCCGTCGCGAATCTCGATCGCTCGGGCGATGACCTGGTCGCCGGCCCAGGCGTCCGGGCCGGAGAGGACCGTCCGCACGTGGGGGAGCAGCGCTGCACTGATTTCCCACGTCGCGGAGTTCCACAGGTACGACGGACTGTGATCCACGGCGTAGTAGTGGATGTTGTTACCGACGACGAAGCTCGGCTCGGTGAACGAGGTGGGCCTCGCCCAGCTGAACCCCATGCCCGCATCGCACGACACATCGACGATCAGGCTGCCGGACGCGAACGCATCCAGGTCTTCTTCGTGGAGGAACGTGAGCGGTTCCGCGGTGTCCTGCAGGACGCAGTTGACCACGATGTCGTTCTCCGCGAGGTACGGCGCCAGCGGCACCCGTCCCTCGTCGGTGAGCACGAAGCTGCGATGCGGATCGGTGGCGTCGTGTTCGAACCGAACGATGCGCGCCGAGTGGATAGGCGATCCGACGGCGGCCACATCACGGTTGGTGAGCACCCGGACATCGTCGATGCCGTGTGCGTTCAAGGCGGTGACCGCGCCCCGGGCCGTTGCCCCGAACCCGATGACGACGGCGCGCAGACGACGGCCGTAGTCACCGGTGCACCCGATGATCTGCAGACCATGGATCACCGAGCTGTAACCGGCAAGCTCGTTGTTCTTGTGGAACACGTGCAGCCCGAAGCTCCCGTCGCTGCGCCAGTGGTTCATCGCTTCGAAGGCGATCAGCGTCAGCCGCCGGTCGATGGCCTGCTGCGTCACCGCGGTGTCCTGGACGCAGTGCGGCCAGCCCCACACCGTCTGGCCCTCCCGGAACTCCGCGAGATCGCTCGCCTGAAGCTTGGGCAGAGCGATCACGTCGCAGTCGGCGATCAACTGCTCCCGGGAACGGAATCCCGCGACGAAGGGCTCCAGATCGGTATCGGACACACCGAAGGGTGTGCCGTAGCCGGGCTCCAGATAGATGTGGGCACGCAAATCCTCGTCGATCCGGGAAAAGTGGTGCGGGTGGATCGGCAGACGTCGCTCGTTTTTCTTCCGAGAGTGCGCCAGGACACCGAGATCAAGCATATGTAGTTGTGCTCCTGCGGGTTTGGTGATGAGGGAGAGTTGTGTCAGCGCTTCTTGACGTGCGCGACGATCTCGGGATCGGCCTGGGAGTTCGCGCCCGACTTCTTGTCGGCCCGCTTTTCCTTCAGCGACTTGCCGGACTTCTTGGACATGGAACTGCGAGGCGATTTGTCGGCCATGCTGCCACCCTCATTCGAGGACCTGAACGGTCCTGATGACCTGACAGTACGGGATCACCGGCCCGGAACCTCGCTCCGCCTCGAATGCGGGGTCCCCGAACGGCCGGCGTCGAGGCTCGGGCCGATGACCTGCTACGCAGTCCGTCACCAGCCGCGTTCGCGCCACTCGCCGAGGTGCGGACGCTCCGCGCCGAGCGTCGAGTCCTTGCCGTGCCCGGGGTAGAACACAGTGTCGTCGCCGAAGCGGTCGAAGATCTTCGATTCGACATCGTTCATCAGCGAGCGGAAGGCGTCGTCGTCCGGGGTCTTGCCGACGCCGCCGGGGAAGAGGGAGTCGCCGGTGAAGATGTGGTGCTTGCCTGTGCCCTGTTCGGTGAGAACCAGCGCGACCGACCCCGGTGTGTGCCCTGCGAGGTGAATCACCTCGAGATCCAGGTCACCCACCCGAATCGACTCTCCCTCGGTGAGAATTCGATCGGGTGCGACCGGCAGCGGTCCGGCGTCGAGTGCGTGCGCGGCGGTGGGGACACCCGTCTCGGCGGCGACCTTCTCGAGACCCTGCCAGTGATCCCAGTGCTGATGGGTCGTGACGATGAGTTCGAGGTGCGGGGCGTTGTCGCGCAGGAACTGCACCAGTGTGTCGGGTTCGTTTGCGGCATCGATGAATACGGATTTGCCGGTCGCGGTGTCGGTGACGAGGTAGGTGTTGTTGTTCATCGGGCTGACGGCGAGTTTGACGATCTCCGCGCCGGGGACTGCGCGTCGCTGGGCCGGACCTCCCGGGGTGACGTCGCCGGTGTAGGTGTCCTCGATGATCACGGTGTGCTGCGTCATACCCGCAAACCTACCGCCGCCACACCCGGGAGGGGACGAAGCGCGCCCGGCCTCTGTCGGTACCCGCGCCTACCATGGATCAAGGCCGAACCTCGGCCGTGTCTACAGGAAGGATATGGCGTGGCGGACCGCCTGATCGTGCGTGGAGCACGGGAACACAACCTGCGGGGAGTAGACCTGGACCTACCGCGCGACAGCCTCATCGTGTTCACCGGCCTGTCGGGATCGGGCAAGTCGAGCCTCGCGTTCGACACCATTTTCGCGGAGGGCCAGCGGCGCTACGTCGAATCGTTGTCGGCCTACGCCCGGCAGTTCCTCGGACAGATGGACAAGCCCGACGTCGACTTCATCGAGGGCTTGTCGCCGGCTGTGTCCATCGACCAGAAGTCCACCAACCGCAATCCTCGATCCACGGTCGGCACGATCACCGAGGTGTACGACTACCTGCGTCTGCTGTACGCCCGCGCGGGCACTCCGCACTGCCCGGTGTGTGGCGAGGAGATCTCCCGGCAGACGCCGCAACAGATCGTCGATCAGGTCCTCGACATGGAGGAAGGGGCGCGATTCCAGATCCTCGCGCCGGTCGTCCGTACCCGCAAGGGCGAGTTCGTGGATCTGTTCGAGCAGCTCACCGTGCAGGGTTACTCCCGCGTCCGGGTCGACGGCGTGGTGTATCCGCTGTCGGATCCGCCGAAGCTCAAGAAGCAGGAGAAGCACGACATCGAGGTCGTGGTCGACCGGTTGGCTGTGAAGCCGAGCGCCAAGCAGCGCCTGACCGATTCGGTCGAGACGGCGTTGCGCCTGGCGGAAGGCGTGGTCGTCCTCGACTTCGTGGACCGCGACGAGAATGCGCCGGATCGCGAGCGCCGGTTCTCCGAGTCGCTGGCGTGCCCCAACGGGCACCCCCTGGCGATCGACGATCTCGAGCCGCGCTCGTTCTCCTTCAACTCGCCCTACGGCGCGTGCCCCGAGTGCGCGGGCCTCGGTGTCCGGAAGGAAGTCGACGTCGATCTCGTCGTGCCCGACCCGGACGTCAGCCTGGCAGAAGGTGCGATCGCGCCCTGGTCGATGGGCCAGAGCGCGGAATACTTCACGCGCCTGCTGACCGGCTTGGCGGACGTCATGGGCTTCGACATCAACACTCCGTGGAAGAAACTGCCCGCGAAGGTTCGCAGGGCGGTCCTCGAGGGCAGCACCGACCAGGTGCACGTGCGGTACAAGAACCGGTACGGCCGCGTCCGTTCGTACTACGCCGAGTTCGAAGGTGTGATGCCGTTCCTGCATCGTCGCCTCGAGCAGACCGAGTCCGATCAGATGAAGGAACGCTACGACGGGTACATGCGGGAAATCCCTTGCCCCGCATGTAAAGGCGCCCGGTTGCGGCCCGAGATCCTCTCGGTCACCATCACCGCCGGCAACCACGACCGCAGGTCGATCGCAGAGGTGTGCGACCTGTCGATCGCCGAGTGCGCCGAGTTCCTCGACACGCTCACCCTGGGTAGCCGTGAGGCGGCCATCGCCGGCCAGGTGCTCAAGGAAGTGCAAGCGCGGCTCGGGTTCCTGCTCGACGTGGGCCTCGACTACCTCTCGCTCTCCCGCGCCGCCGCGACCCTCTCGGGCGGGGAAGCGCAGCGCATCCGGCTTGCCACCCAGATCGGCTCCGGCCTCGTCGGTGTCCTGTACGTGCTCGACGAACCGTCCATCGGCCTGCATCAGCGCGACAACCGGCGGCTCATCGACACCCTCACGCGGCTCCGCGATCTCGGGAACACGCTCATCGTCGTCGAGCACGACGAGGACACCGTCCGCGCGTCCGACTGGGTCGTGGACATCGGTCCGCGAGCGGGCGAACACGGTGGCCGGGTGGTGCACAGCGGCACCTACAAGGAGTTGCTCGACAACCCCGAGTCGCTGACCGGCGCGTACCTGTCCGGCCGTGAAGCCATCGAGATCCCGGCACTCCGTCGTCCCGTGGACCAGAAGCGGCAGATCACCGTGGTGGGAGCGCGCGAGAACAACTTGCACGACATCGACGTGTCGTTCCCGCTCGGTGTGCTCACCTGCGTCACCGGCGTATCCGGTTCGGGTAAATCCACGCTGGTCAACGACATTCTCGCGACGGTGATGGCGAACAAGCTCAACGGGGCGCGCCAGGTGCCCGGCCGGCACACCCGCATCAACGGTCTCGACCAGCTCGACAAGCTCGTGCGCGTCGACCAGTCTCCGATCGGTCGCACGCCGCGGTCCAACCCCGCGACCTACACCGGGGTGTTCGACAAGATCCGCACGCTGTTCGCGGCCACCACCGAGGCGAAGGTGCGCGGGTACCAGCCGGGGCGCTTCTCCTTCAACGTCAAGGGCGGACGCTGCGAGGCGTGTTCCGGTGACGGCACGCTGAAGATCGAGATGAACTTCCTGCCCGACGTCTATGTGCCGTGCGAGGTGTGCCACGGGGCGCGGTACAACCGCGAAACCCTCGAGGTGCACTACAAGGGCAAGACGATCGCCGAGGTTCTCGACATGTCGATCGAGGAGGCGGCCGAGTTCTTCCAGCCCGTCACCTCGATCCACCGCTATCTCAAGACACTCACCGAGGTGGGACTGGGATACGTGCGGCTGGGCCAGCCGGCCACCACGCTGTCCGGCGGCGAAGCCCAGCGCGTCAAGCTCGCGGCGGAACTGCAGAAGCGGTCGAACGGGCGCACCGCGTACATCCTCGACGAGCCGACCACCGGCCTGCACTTCGAGGACATCCGCAAACTGCTCGGCGTCATCAACGGGCTTGTCGACAAGGGCAACACCGTCATCGTCATCGAGCACAACCTCGACGTCATCAAGACGGCCGACTGGGTGATCGACATGGGACCCGAAGGCGGAGCCGGGGGCGGCACCGTCGTCGGACAGGGCACGCCCGAGGACATCGCCGAGGTGGAAGCGAGCTACACCGGGCGCTTCCTCGCCGAGGCGCTCGCGCCTGTACCGCCCGCGCCGAAGAAGGCTCCGGCCCGGAAGCGGGCGGCGAAGAAGAAGGTCGCGGCGAAATAGTCACGCAGGACACCCGGGAGCGGCGCCGAGCGCTGCGTCCCGGGTGTCGTGCTGTGCGGGTCGGATCAGTAGACGGGGCCGGTGTACTTCTCGCCGGGACCGAATCCGGGCTCGTCGGGAGTCGACGATGCCTCCCGGAACGCGCGCTGCAGTGCTTGCAGGCCCTCTCGGATCGGTCCGGCGTGCGGTCCGAGGTATTCCACGGAAGCCGTGACGAGGCCGGCCAGCGCAGTGATCACACGTCGTGCCTCGTCGAGATCGAGGTGGCTGCTCTGCTGGGGGTCGGCGTCGCCGAGGCCCAGCTTCTCGGCGGCCGAACTCATCAACATCACGGCAGCGCGGCTGATCACCTCGACAGCCGGGATCTCGGCGAGTTCGCGCACGTCGTCCGGCGCTACGTTCGGGTCCTGGGAATCGGGTGCCTCGGTCATGCATCGAGGATCCCACTGCGCCCGGGAGCGACGCAGTTCGGGTGGTCGCTCGCGGGGCGATTCGATGCCGACGTGCATCTTTGCTAGACTTGTCCCCACGACCGCCCATGCATACCAGCATGGGCAGCAAAGTGGAGTCCGACTCCCACCTCTGGCGGCACATAGATGCAGTTCAGTGGTCCGGTCTTCCCGGTGCTCGCACCGCGGATGCCGCATCCTCCGGGATGCTGGGGCGTATGTGCAGTGCAACTGCCGTTCGTCGACCGGTCGGTATCGGACCCCGCGTGGAGCCTCGGCACCACAGCGGGGTCTTTTCGTCGAGGAACTCGGGCCACCTGCTGCGGTGCGGTCACACCGACCCACCGTTCTACCTAGGAGGCCACATCAGCGCTGAGACCCGCATCAACGAACGCATCCGAGTTCCCGAGGTCCGTCTCGTCGGACCTGGCGGGGAACAGGTCGGCATCGTGCGTGTTGAAGATGCACTCCGCCTGGCCATCGAAGCCGATCTCGACCTTGTCGAGGTGGCGCCCGACGCTCGGCCGCCGGTCTGCAAGATCATGGATTACGGCAAGTTCAAGTACGAGAACGCGCAGAAGGCGCGCGAATCGCGCAAGAACCAGCAGATGACCGTGATCAAGGAGCAGAAGCTCCGGCCCAAGATCGACGATCACGACTACGAGACCAAGAAGCGCAACGTCGTTCGCTTCCTCGAGGCCGGGTCCAAGGTCAAGGTCACCATCATGTTCCGTGGCCGTGAGCAGTCGCGTCCCGAACTCGGGTACCGGTTGCTGCAGCGTCTGGGTGCGGATGTCGCCGAACTCGGCTTCATCGAAACCTCCGCGAAGCAGGACGGTCGCAACATGACCATGGTGCTGGCCCCGCACAAGGGCGCGAAGACCCGCGCGAAGGCGCAGGAAGCCGCCCATGCTGCACCGGTCAACACCGCGCAGCCCTCGAGCACCGCGCAGGCAACGCAGGCATCTGCCCCTGCGACCCCGCCGCCGGCGCCGCAGCAGGGCGACGCCCCAAGCAGCTAGCCGCTCGAACCAGCACACCCGGTGCTGCGTGCGAGCACCGATGTACACACCGACAAGAACTGAGGACTCCATGCCCAAGTCGAAGACCCACAGCGGCACCGCGAAGCGATTCAAGGTGTCCGGCAGCGGGAAGATCCTGCGCCAGAAGGCCGGGCGCCGCCACCTTCTCGAGCACAAGCCTTCGACCGTCACTCGCCGTCTCGACGGCGTGGCAGTGGTCGCGCCCGCGGACACCCCGCGGGTCAAGCGCCTGCTCGGCCTCTGAGCTTCCCCGACCGTTTCCCGCTCTCCGGGGACGAAACAATGTCGTCCCCCGAACTTTGACAGGACTTAACCAGTGGCACGCGTGAAGAGGGCCGTCAACGCCCAGAAGAAGCGCCGTTCGATTCTCGAGGCCTCGAAGGGCTACCGCGGGCAGCGCTCGCGTCTGTACCGCAAGGCCAAGGAGCAGCAGCTTCACTCGCTGACCTACGCCTACCGCGACCGTCGCGCCCGCAAGGGTGATTTCCGCAAGCTGTGGATCAGCCGTATCAACGCGGCGGCTCGCGCCAACGACATCACCTACAACCGCTTCATCCAGGGCCTCAAGGCCGCGGGTGTCGAGGTCGACCGCAAGATCCTCGCCGAGCTCGCCGTCTCCGACGCCGAGGCATTCGCCGGCCTGGTCGCGCTCGCCAAGGCTGCGCTGCCGGCCGACGTCAACGCTCCGGCTGCCTGAGCACGACGCTGAACGACGACACAACACAGGAACGGCCCGTGGATCCGCTCACCGAGCGCACCCCGCGGGTCGTTTCTGCTGTGAAACTCTTGCGGGCCGCGGAACGACGCAAAAACGGGCGGTTTCTCGCCGAGGGTGAGAACTCCGTCACCGAAGCGCTCGCGGCCGGTCACGTGCACGACCTGTTCGTCACCGAAGCCGCGGCCGAACGCTACCGCGACTGCGTCGACGCCGCGCACCGCGCGGGGGTGCGCGTCGCCACCGTGACCGAGAAAGCCGCCGCCCGTCTGTCGGACACAGTGACCCCGCCGGGACTGGTGGCCGTCTGCGACACCCTCGACGTCCCTCTCGAGGCGGCACTGTCGCCGCGCCCCCGGCTCGTGGCGGTGCCCGTCGCGATGGCGGAGCCCGGCAACGCCGGCACCCTGATCCGTGTCGCGGACGCTGTCGGCGCCGACGCGGTGATCCTCGCCGGCGACTCGGTGGACCCGCACAACGGAAAGTGTGTGCGTGCGTCGGCAGGCAGCATCTTCCACCTGCCGGTTGCGCGGGAGCGGGACACCCTGCGTGTTCTCGACGCCCTCTCCGGCGCAGGCGTGCAGATCCTCGCGACGGCCGCCGACGGCGAGGTCGAACTCGACGACGCCGACGAACTGCTGGCCCGTCCCACGGCGTGGCTGTTCGGTAACGAGGCCCACGGTCTCGATCCGGAGGTCGCCGCGCGGGCAGACCATCGGGTCCGTATCCCGATCCGGGGTCGTGCCGAGTCTCTCAACCTCGCTACCGCAGCGTCGATCTGCCTGTACGCCAGCTCCCGGGTGCAGCACCGGCCCCCGGTGCAGACTCGGGCCTCCGGACCCATCACATAGGATTTGTCGGTGCGCCGTCGACCATCCGGTCGCGGCGGCGCCCGCGAGAACATTTCGAACCATCGTTCGCCCGAAGAAGGAGTTGCACCGGTCGTGGCCAAGAATGAAGGCGGCACCCCGCCGGCAGTCGATCCGAGCGCCTTGACCGAGGAGGCCCTCGCTGCGGCCGAGAAGGCTGCGATCGAGGCGTTCGCGGCCGCCGCCGACCTCGACGCGCTCGCGCGAGCGAAGGTCGACCATCTCGGCGACAAGGCGCCCATCTCCCTCGCCAAGCGTGCGCTCGGCTCGCTGCCGGGCAAGGAGCGCGCCGACGCGGGCAAGCGGGTCAACGCCCACCGCACCGCCGCGCAGGCCGCATTCGACGCCCGCAAGGAGGAACTGCAGGCCGAGCGTGACGCGGCAGTCCTCGTCGCCGAGGCCGTCGACGTGACGCTGCCGGCGACTCGCCGCCCGCTCGGTGCCCGGCACCCGATCAGCATCATTTCCGACCAGGTCGCCGACGTGTTCGTCGCGATGGGATGGGAAATCGCCGAAGGGCCCGAGGTCGAAACCGAACATTTCAACTTCGACGCCCTCAACTTCCTGCCCGACCACCCGGCCCGCACGATGCAGGACACCTTCCACATCGCACCGGAAGGGTCGCGTCAGGTGCTGCGCACCCACACCTCCCCGGTGCAGGTGCGCACGATGCTGCACCGCGACATCCCGATCTACGTGGTGTGCCCGGGCCGCACGTTCCGTACCGACGAACTCGACGCCACGCACACCCCGGTGTTCTCCCAGGTGGAGGGTCTCGCGGTGGACAAGGGTCTGACCATGGGCCACCTGCGCGGCACGCTCGATGCGTTCGCGCGTGCCCTGTTCGGACCGGAGACCCGGACGCGGATGCGTCCGAACTACTTCCCGTTCACCGAGCCGTCCGCCGAGGTGGACGTCTGGTTCCCGAACAAGAAGGGCGGCGCGGGCTGGGTCGAGTGGGGCGGCTGCGGCATGGTGAACCCGAATGTGCTGCGGGCCTCGGGCATCGACCCCGACGTGTACACCGGATTCGCATTCGGCATGGGTCTCGAGCGCACGCTGCAGTTCCGCAACGGCATCCCCGACATGCGCGACATCGTCGAAGGCGACGTGCGCTTCACCCTGCCCTTCGGTGTGCAGGGCTGACGCCCGCCACCTCCATCCGTCCCCGAACGAACGAGAAAGCTGAACCCAAGTGCGAATAGCGCAGTCCTGGCTGACCGAGATCCTGCAGCGTGCCACCCCGGAGTGGAACGTCACGCCCGAGGAACTCGACGCGGGATTCGTCCGGGTCGGGCTCGAGGTCGAGGACATCGAAACCCTCGAACGCATCGACAACCTGGTCGTCGGACGGGTCGCCGAGATCACCGAACTCGAGGGGTTCAAGAAGCCCATCCGGTTCTGCAAGGTCGAGGTGGGCGAAGACGAGCCCCGCGGCATCGTGTGCGGTGCCCGCAACTTCGCCGAAGGTGACCTCGTGGTCGCCGCACTCCCCGGCGCGGTGCTTCCCGGCGGGTTCGCCATCGCGAGCCGCAAGACCTACGGGCAGGTCTCCGACGGGATGATCTGCTCGGTGAGCGAACTGGGTATCGGCACCGACCACTCGGGCATTCTGGTGCTCGAACCGGGAAGTGCCGAGCAGGGCGCGGATGCGAACGAATTGCTCGGGCTCGGCGACACGGTCGTCGAACTGAACATCACTCCGGACCGCGGTTACTGCTTCTCCGCGCGCGGACTGGCCCGCGAACTCGCCTGCGGCTTCGACCTCGAATTCGTCGACCCCGCTCAGGTCACCCCGCTGCCCGCCGACGGTGGCGAGGCCTACCCGATCCGGCTCGAGCCGGAGACCGACGCCACCCGGTTCGCGGCACGCCGGGTAACGGGCATCGACCCGAACGCAGTGTCCCCGTGGTGGCTGCAACGGCGCCTGCACACCGCCGGTGTGCGCCCGATCTCCCCGGCCGTCGATGTCACGAACTATGTGATGCTCGAACTCGGCCAGCCGCTGCACGCGTTCGACGCGGCCACCCTGCAGGGCGATATCGTCGTGCGCCGGGCTCGGGCGGGGGAGAAGCTGACCACCCTCGACGGTGTCGAGCGCGACCTCGATCCCGAGGACGTCGTGATCTGCGACGATTCCGGCGTCATCTCCCTCGCCGGCATCATGGGCGGCGCCACCACCGAAGTCGGGGACGCGACCACCGACATCCTGCTCGAAGCGGCGACCTGGGATCCGCTCGCCGTGTTCCGCGGCAACCGGCGTCACAAGCTCAGCAGTGAAGCCGGGAAGCGTTTCGAGCGCACCGTCGACCCCGCCGTCGCCCGCGCCGCACTCGATCGCGCGGCAGCGCTGCTCGTCGAGATCGCCGGCGGCACCGTCGAGCCCACCCTCACCGACATCGTCGTTCCGACCGAACCCGTGTCGATCCGGATGGACATCGACCTTCCGGACCGCATCGCCGGGGTCACCTACCCGAACGGCACCGCCGCCCGTCGCCTGACCCAGATCGGGTGTGCCGTGGAGGTCGGTGTCGGCGAGGACGGGCACGGTCAGCTCGTGGTGACGCCGCCGTCGTGGCGCCCCGACCTGCGTCAGCCCGCAGATCTCGTCGAGGAAGTGCTTCGCCTCGAGGGACTCGAACAGATCCCGTCGGTGCTCCCGGCCGCTCCCGCAGGACGGGGACTGACGCCGAGCCAGAAGCGTCGCCGCGCCGTCGGCAAGGCGCTGGCATACGACGGTTACGTCGAGGTACTCGCCCCGGTGTTCCTGCCCACCGGCGTGTTCGACACCTGGGGACTCGACGCCGACGATCCGCGCCGCGTCACCACCAAGGTGCTCAACCCGCTCGAATCCGACCGCCCGGAACTGGCCACCACCTTGCTGCCCGGCCTCCTCGAGGTGCTCGCGCGCAATGTCTCGCGCGGTCAGCGCGACCTGGCGCTGTTCTCCATCGCCCAGGTGGTGCAGCCGGGTCCCGACACGGTGGCGGTCGCGCCGCTGCCGGTCGACCGGCGTCCCAGCGACGACGAGATCGCGACCCTCGAGCAGTCGCTCCCGGCGCAGCCCGTGCACGTCGGCGGTGCGCTCGCGGGAATGCGCGAGCCCGCGGGACCGTGGGGATCCGGACGTGCCGCAGAGGCGTCCGACGCCTTCGCGGCCGCGGAGACCATTGCCAGGGCCGCGGGTGTGCAGCTGGAACGGCGTGCGGCGCAGTATCTTCCGTGGCATCCTGGTCGTTGCGCCGAGTTGCTCGTCGACGGGGTGGTCGTCGGCCACGCCGGTGAGTTGCATCCGGCCGTCGTCGAACGGGCGGGCCTTCCGGCGCGCACGTGTGCTTTCGAGCTCGATCTCGACGCCCTCCCGATCTCCGAGTCGCTGCCCGCTCCGGTGGTCTCGCCGTTCCCGGCGGTGCTGCAGGATGTCGCGGTGGTGGTCGACGCGGAGGTGCCGGCGGCGTCGGTCGAGTCCGCGTTGCGCGCGGGTGGCGGCGAACTGCTCGAAGACATCAGGCTGTTCGACGTGTTCGAAGGCGCGCAGGTGGGTGAGAACCGCAAGTCGCTCGCGTTCGCGTTGCGTTTCCGGGCGCCCGATCGCACGCTCACCGAGGACGAGGCGAGCGCTGCCCGTGACGCTGCGGTCGCTGCGGCTGCTGCCTCCGTGGGTGCCGAGATGCGTCGCTGACGTTGTCCTCGGCGGGGGCGCGCCGGGTCACGGCTCGGCGCCCCCGCTCTCGGTCCGTCCGACGTAACCTGGATGTATGAGTAGCGACGAACGGAACCACGGCCGGATACCGGAGCCCGAGACGCCGGACGAGCCTGCGCCCGACGTCACACCGGCCGAACCCGCGACTCCCACGGTGCCCGACGTGCCGCCGTCGCCGGACATCCCGGACGTGCCGCCCGCCGAGCCCGAACCGGCCACCGATCCCGGCCCCGTCGGTTCGGGGACGCGGGCGCCGACGATCGAGGAGATCACCGGGTACACCCGCGACGGCGTGCCCACGCTGGACTCGGTGCGAGAGAAGATCGAGCACCGTTCGGCGACAGCGATCGGCGCAGAGGAACTGGCGAGGGAAAGCGTGTCCGGGCGCACCCTCGACGACGAGTACGAGGCGCGGCAGGCAGCCGCGGCCGACAAGCTCGCGGAGATCCGGCGGTCGTTGCGTTCGGAATGACCCGGAACTGGGTGTGACCCAGAGCTGGATGAAATAGTTTGCATCATCGTGCATAATCAGTCGTATGGGTAATTCACCGGTATTCACGGCGACGCCGCAGGCGCCGCTCCGGGTGGCCGTCGCGGGAGCGAGCGGTTACGCGGGCGGCGAGATCCTGCGCCTCCTTCTCGGCCATCCCGCGTACCAGGACGGATCACTCGTCATCGGTGCACTCACCGCCGGGAGCAACGCCGGAGCCACCCTCCGCGAATTCCATTCGCATCTGCTGCCGCTCGCCGACCGGGTTCTCGCACCCACCGACCTCGACAGCCTCGCCGGGCACGACGTCGTCTTCCTCGGCCTGCCGCACGGCCACTCCGCGGTCATCGCCGAGCAACTGCCCGAGACCACCGTCGTCATCGACTGCGGCGCCGACTTCCGGCTGACCTCCTCCGATGACTGGACGCGCTGGTACGGCACCGACCACGCGGGCACCTGGCCGTACGGCATGCCGGAACTGCCCGGCGCGCGCGACAAGCTCATCGGCGCGACCCGCATCGCCGTACCCGGCTGCTATCCCACCTCCGCGTCGCTCGCTCTCGCTCCGGCGGTCGCAGCCGGCATCGTGGAACCGTCCGTGCAGATCGTCGCGGTGTCCGGTGCCTCCGGCGCGGGCAAGTCGCCGAGAGTCGACCTGCTCGGCTCCGAAGTGATGGGATCGGTGCGGGCCTACGGCATCGGCGGCGCCCACCGCCACACCCCCGAGATCAAGCAGAATCTCTCAGTGCTCGCCGGCACCGACGTCTCCGTCTCGTTCACCCCCGTTCTCGCACCCATGCCCCGGGGCATCCTCGCCACCTGCACGGCGCCGACCACGGCTACCGCCGAGGAAGCGCGCGCCGTCTACGAAAAGGCCTACGGGGACGAAACATTCGTGCACCTGCTACCGGACGGGGTGCTGCCCGCCACCGGCTCGGTGATCGGGTCCAACGCCGTTCAGCTCGCCGTCACCGTCGACCTTGACGCGGGCCTGCTGATCGTGATCGCCGCGCTCGACAACCTGACCAAGGGCACCGCCGGAGCTGCGGTCCAGTCCATGAACCTGGCGCTCGGGCTGCCCGAGGCCGCCGGCCTGTCCACCGTAGGAGTGGCGCCGTGACCGATCTGACCGACAGCACCACCACGGAGGACAGCGTGGACGCCGCGTACGCACACGCCGAGGAGATCGCCGGAGGACGGCTCATCCGCACCCAGGGCGTGACCGCCCCGGCAGGGTTCCGCGCCGCCGGCATCCGGGCCGGGATCAAAGCCAACGGCAACGCCGATCTCGCGCTCGTCCTCAACGAGGGACCCGAGCTCGCCGCAGCAGGCGTCTTCACCACCAACAAGGTCAAAGCCGCTCCGGTCCTGTGGTCCCAGCAGGTCCTCACCACCGGTGCATTGCGCGCGGTGATCCTCAATTCCGGCGGTGCCAACGCATGCACCGGACCCGGCGGATTCCAGGACACCCACACCACGGCCGAAACGCTGGCCGACGCACTGAGCAACTGGGGCACCGAGACCGGCGCGGGTGAGATCGCCGTGTGCTCGACCGGGCTCATCGGCGACCGGCTGCCCATGGACAAGGTCCTCACCGGCGTGCAGGAGATCGTCCACGAACTCGCCGGAGGAATCTCCGGCGGCACCGACGCCGCCCACGCGATCATGACGACCGACACCGTCCCGAAGCAGGCGGCGCTCCACCACGCGGCGAACTGGAACGTCGGCGGCATGGCCAAAGGCGCGGGCATGCTCGCCCCGGCGCTCGCCACCATGCTCTGCGTGCTCACGACCGATGCCGTCGCCACCCCGGAACAACTCGACGCGGCGCTGCGCCACGCCAGCCGGAAGACGTTCGACCGACTCGACATCGACGGTGCGACCTCCACCAACGACACCGTCTTGCTGCTCGCCTCCGGCGCCAGCGGGGTCAGCCCCACACAGGACGAACTCGACGCCGCGGTCCTCGCCGTCTGCGACAGTCTCGCCGACCAGATGATGGCCGACGCGGAAGGTGTCACCAAACGCGTCACCGTCACCGTGCGCGGTGCCGCGAGCGAAGACGACGCGCTCATCGGCGCCCGGACCGTAGCCCGTGACAGCCTCGTGAAAACCGCGCTGTTCGGCTCCGACCCCAACTGGGGACGGGTGCTCGCCGCCATCGGGATCGCCCCGATCGAACTCGACCCGAACACGATCACCGTCACGTTCAACGGGCAGCCCGTGTGCATCGGCGGCGTCGGCGCCCCCGGTGCCCGCGAGGTGGACCTGTCCGGTATCGATATCGCGCTCGACATCGATCTCGGGCTCGGCGACGCCGAGGTGTCGATCCGCACCACCGACCTGTCGCACGCGTACGTCGAAGAGAACTCGGCTTACTCGTCGTGACCGCGCACGTGACCGGAGCCGACATGGCCGCAGACCTCATCGCGAACCTGTCCGCACAGCAGAAAGCATTCGTCCTCGCCGAAGCGTTGCCGTGGCTGCAGAAGTTCCGCGACAAGATCGTCGTGGTGAAGTACGGCGGCAACGCCATGATCGACGACGACCTCAAAACGGCGTTCGCGGCCGATATGGCGTTCCTGCGCACCGTCGGCATCCACCCCGTCGTGGTGCACGGTGGCGGACCCCAGATCAACGCCATGCTGCGGCGGCTCGGGCTGGAAGGCGAATTCCGCGGCGGATTCCGCGTCACCACCCCCGAGGTGATGGACATCGTGCGGATGGTGCTCTTCGGCCAGGTCGGACGCGAACTCGTCGGCCTCATCAACGCGCACGGCCCCTACGCCGTGGGGATCTCGGGCGAAGACGCGCGGCTGTTCACCGCAACCCGTCGCACCGTCGTCGTGGAGGGCACGGACACCGACATCGGGCTCGTCGGTGACGTCACCACCGTCGACCCCGCCGCCGTCCTCGACCTGATCGCCGCCGGTCGCATCCCCGTGGTGTCGACCGTTGCGCCCGACATCGACGGCGTCGTCCACAACATCAACGCCGACACGGCCGCGGCCGCGCTCGCCGAGGCCCTCGGCGCCGAGAAACTGGTGGTACTCACCGACGTGGAGGGGCTCTACACGAACTGGCCCGACCGCTCGTCGCTGACCTCGTCCATCGACGTGGACACGCTCGCCGAACTGCTGCCTTCCCTCGACTCCGGCATGGTCCCCAAGATGGAGGCGTGCCTGCGCGCCGTCCAGGGCGGGGTACCGACCGCTCACGTGATCGACGGTCGCCAGGCGCATTCGGTGCTGCTCGAACTGTTCACCGAGGAAGGCATCGGCACCATGGTCACCCCTGCCCGGGGCACCGGCACGCACAGCCCGACGGTGCTCCCCGTCACGGAAGGAAACGCATGACCGGCACGTCCGAGCTGCAGCAACGCTGGGCAGGCTCGCTCATGAACAATTACGGCGTCCCCAAGCTGGCGCTCGTCGCCGGCGACGGCGCGGTCGTCACCGACGCCGACGGCATGCAATACCTGGATCTGCTCGGGGGCATCGCGGTCAACAGCCTCGGCCACCGGCATCCCGCGATCCTCGAGGCCGTCACAGCTCAGCTCGGGCAGCTCGGCCACGTGTCCAACCTCTATGCCTCCGCACCGGTAGTGGAACTCGCCGAACAACTCCTCGGGCACTTCGGACACCCCGGGCGAGCCTTCTTCTGCAACTCCGGCACCGAAGCCAACGAAGCGGCGTTCAAGATCGCCCGCCTCACCGGCCGGCCGAAGATCATCGCCTGTGAGAAGGCGTTCCACGGCCGCACCATGGGTGCCCTCGCGCTGACCGGTCAGCCCGACAAACGGGCACCGTTCGAGCCGATGCCCCCCGGCGTCGAGTTCGTTCCCTACGGCGACATCGCCGCGCTCGACGCCGCGGTGGACGAGAACACCGCCGCCGTGTTCCTCGAACCCATCATGGGGGAGTCCGGGGTCGTCGTGCCGCCGGAGGGCTACCTCGCGGAAGCCCGCCGCATCACCCGTGAGCGCGGCGCGCTGCTCGTGCTCGACGAAGTCCAGACCGGCATCGCCCGCACCGGCACCTTCTTCGCCCACCAGGCAGCCGGAGTCGTGCCCGACGTGATGACCCTCGCCAAGGGTCTCGGCGGCGGTCTGCCCATCGGTGCGGTCCTCGCGACCGGGCCGGCCGCGGACCTCTTCCAGCCGGGCAAGCACGGAACCACGTTCGGTGGGAACCCGGTGTGCGCCGCCGCGGCCCTCGCCGTCCTCCGCACCATCGACGAGCAGAACCTGCTCGACCACGTCAACGCCGTCGGCAAGACACTGAGCACCGGCATCGAGTCCCTCGGGCACCCCCTCGTGTCGCACGTGCGGGGCTCCGGCCTGCTTCTCGGTGTGGTCCTCACCGACACGAAGTCCGCAGCGGTCGAAGCCGCCGCGCGCGAGGCCGGGTTCCTCGTCAACGCCCCGGCGCCCGACGTCATCCGGCTCGCGCCGCCGCTCATCCTCACCGAGCGCCAGGCCGAAAGCTTCGTCGCGGCGCTACCCGCCATCCTCGACAACGCCGACCGGGAAGGGAACTGAAGCACCGTGCTGAGACATCTTCTGCGTGACGACGACCTGACTCCCGCCGAACAGAACGAAATCCTCGATCTGGCAGCGGAACTCAAGAAAGCCCCGCTGTCGCGGCGTCCGCTCGAGGGCCCCTACAGCGTGGCGGTGTTGTTCGACAAGCCCTCCACCCGCACCCGGTTCTCGTTCGACGCGGGCATCGCCCAGCTCGGCGGTCACGCGATCGTCGTGGACGCCGGCTCCACGCAGATCGGCAAAGGCGAAACGCTCGAGGACACCGCGCGCGTCTTCTCCCGGTTCGCCGAAGCGGTCGTGTGGCGCACCTTCGGCCAGGACCGCATCGAGACCCTCGCGGCGCACTCCACCGTGCCCGTGGTCAACGCGCTGACCGACACCTTCCACCCGTGTCAGGTGCTCGCCGACCTCCAGACCATCCGCGAACACAAGGGCCGAACCCACGGGCTGAAACTCACCTACTTCGGTGACGGCGCGAACAACATGGCCAACTCGCTGATGCTGGGAGGCGTCACCGCCGGCCTCCACGTCACCATCGCGTCCCCGACGGGCTTCACCCCCGACCCGGAAGTGGTCGCGGCAGCCCGCGCGCGGGCCGAGGAGACGGGCGGCAGCGTCACCGTCACCGACGATCCCCATGCGGCGGCGACCGGCGCCGACGTCCTCGTCACCGACACCTGGGTGTCGATGGGGCAGGAAGTCGACGGCAAGGACCGCGAGGCCCCCTTCCGGCCGTACCAGCTCGACGACACGCTGCTGGCACTGTCCGATCCCGCGTCGATCGTGCTGCACTGCCTGCCCGCGTACCGCGGAAAGGAGATCACGGAAGAGGTCATCGACGGACCCCGCTCCGTCGTCTGGGACGAGGCCGAGAACCGGCTTCACGCACAGAAGGCCCTGCTCGTGTGGCTGCTCGAGCAGCGCAGGAGCTGAACGTGAACACCGCGGAGGGAGCCGTCGAACGGGCCGGCAGCGCCGCCCCGACTCGGGCCGCGCGGCAGGCGCGTATCACCGCGCTCCTGGCAACCCGCGCGGTGCGCAGCCACACCGAACTCGCGGCACTCCTCGCGGCCGAAGGCATCGAGGTCTCCACCGCCACCCTCTCCCGTGACCTCGAAGAACTCGGTGCCGTCAAGCTGCGCGGCGCAGACGGGGGAGCGGGCGTGTACATCGTGCCCGAGGACGGCAGCCCCGTCCGCGGAGTGTCCGGCGGCACGGATCGGCTATCTCGGCTACTCGGTGAACTGCTCGTCTCCACCGACGCCAGCGGCAACATCGCGGTCCTCCGGACGCCACCGGGGGCAGCGCACTATCTAGCCAGCGCACTCGATCGGGCATCATTACCGGAGGTGGTCGGCACGATCGCCGGGGACGACACCATTGCGGTGATCGCCCGGGAACCGATGACAGGGGCCCAACTGGCCGCCCTGTTCGAATCACTGGCCTGAACCATCGCGTCGAGAGACGTACACGAAAGAAAAGAAGGAGCACAAGACAATGGCCGATCGCGTCGTACTCGCCTACTCGGGCGGGCTGGACACCTCCGTTGCCATCAGCTGGATCGGCAAGGAGACCGGCAAGGAGGTCGTCGCCGTCGCCATAGATCTCGGTCAGGGCGGCGAGGACATGGAAGTGGTGCGTCAGCGTGCGCTCGACTGCGGCGCCGTCGAGTCCGTCGTCGTCGACGCCAAGGACGAGTTCGCCGACGAGTACTGCCTGCCCACCGTGCAGGCGAACGCGCTCTACATGGACCGCTACCCGCTGGTCTCCGCGATCAGCCGTCCGCTGATCGTGAAGCACATCGTGAAGGCGGCCCGGGAGTACGGCGGCACCATCGTCTCGCACGGCTGCACCGGCAAGGGCAACGACCAGGTGCGCTTCGAGGTCGGCTTCGGCGCCCTCGCTCCCGACCTGCAGGTCATCGCACCCGTGCGCGACTACGCCTGGACCCGCGAGAAGGCCATCGCCTTCGCCGCCGAGCACAACCTGCCGATCAACGTCACCAAGAAGTCCCCGTTCTCCATCGACCAGAACGTGTGGGGACGCGCCGTCGAGACCGGCTTCCTCGAGGACCTGTGGAACGCCCCCACCAAGGACGTCTACGACTACACCGAGGACCCCACCCTCAACTGGCAGGCCCCCGACGAGCTCATCGTCTCCTTCGAAGCGGGCCGTCCCGTCGCGATCGACGGCAAGCCCGTCTCCGTGCTCGAGGCGATCCAGGAACTCAACAAGCGCGCCGGCGCACAGGGTGTCGGCCGGCTCGACATGGTCGAGGACCGCCTCGTCGGCATCAAGAGCCGCGAGATCTACGAGGCGCCCGGCGCGATCGCGCTGATCACCGCGCACCAGGAACTCGAGCACGTCACCCTCGAGCGTGAGCTCGGCCGCTACAAGCGCCGTGTCGAAGAGCGGTGGAGCGAGCTGGTCTACGACGGCCTCTGGTTCTCTCCGCTCAAGTACGCGCTCGACGCGTTCATCCAGAACACGCAGGAACGCGTCACCGGCGACATCCGGATGGCCATGCACGGCGGGCACATCACCGTCAACGGACGCCGCAGCCCCGAATCGCTGTACGACTTCAACCTCGCCACCTATGACGAGGGCGACAGCTTCGATCAGTCCAACGCCAAGGGCTTCGTCCAGATCCACGGCCTGTCGTCGAAGGTCGCCGCGAAGCGCGATCTGGGCCTGTAGTCATGGCCACCCACGGCACCAACGAAGGTGCGCTGTGGGGCGGCCGGTTCGAATCCGGACCGGCCGCCGCCATGGCGGCATTGAGCAAGTCGACCCACTTCGACTGGGTGCTTGCGCCCTACGACGTGCGGGCGTCCCAGGCGCACGCCAAGATCCTGCATCGGGCCGGGCTACTGAGTGACGACGACCTCGCGACCATGCTCGACGGGCTCGAGGGCCTCGCCGCCGATGTCGCATCGGGCGCGTTCGTCCCGTCGGATTCCGACGAGGACGTGCACGGCGCACTCGAGCGCGGTCTCATCGAGCGGGTCGGCCCCGAGGTGGGCGGACGTCTGCGCGCCGGGCGCTCCCGCAACGATCAGGTCGCGACGCTGTTCCGCATGTGGTTGCGCGACAGCGCGCGGCGTATCGGCGACGGTGTGCTCGATGTCGTCGAGGCCATCGCAGGCCAGGCCGCCGCGCACCCCGACGCCGTGATGCCGGGCAAGACCCACCTGCAGGCGGCGCAGCCGGTGTTGCTCGCGCACCATCTGCTCGCGCACGCGCATCCCTTGCTGCGTGATGTCGATCGTCTGCGTGACTTCGACCGGCGCACGGCTGTCTCGCCGTACGGGTCGGGCGCGCTCGCGGGCTCGTCCCTCGGGCTCGACCCCGAGGCAATCGCCGCCGATCTGGGATTCGACGCTGCCGCCGACAATTCCATCGACGCGACCAGTGCGCGCGACTTCGCCGCAGAAGCAGCGTTCGTCTTCGCTCAGATCGCGGTCGACCTCTCGCGGATGGCGGAGGAGGTGATCCTCTGGAGCACACCGGAGTTCGGGTACATCACCCTCGCCGACGCATGGTCCACCGGATCGTCGATCATGCCGCAGAAGAAGAATCCCGACGTCTCCGAACTCACCCGCGGCAAGGCGGGCAGGCTCATCGGAAACCTCACGGGCCTGCTCGCGACGCTCAAGGCACAGCCGCTGGCCTACAACCGGGACCTCCAGGAAGACAAGGAACCGGTCTTCGATTCGGTCGCCCAGCTCGAGCTTCTGCTTCCGGCGATCACCGGGCTCGTGTCGACGCTGACGTTCCACACCGAACGGATGGCCGAACTCGCGCCCGCCGGATTCACCTTGGCGACCGACATCGCCGAGTGGATGGTGCGCCAGGGCGTCCCGTTCCGCGTGGCCCACGAAGCTGCCGGCGCCTGCGTCCGGGCAGCGGAGACGCGCGGGGTGGGGCTCGAAGACCTCACCGACGCCGAACTAGCGGCAGTCGATCCCGCGCTCACCCCTCAGGTGCGTGAAGTTCTCACGGTCGAGGGCTCCATCGCGTCGCGGAACGCTCGCGGCGGCACCGCGGGAGTCCGCGTTGCCGAGCAACTCGGCAGGGTGCGCGAGACCGCGGCGGCGCTGCGGGCCTGGGTGCGGGCCTGACGCCCCTCGCGTAGGCGGGCGCCGCGCTGCGTCTGTTCCTCTTCCGGTCCCGGGCGGCATCCGAATAGCCCGGGACCGGGCGGCGTCCGAATTGCCCGGGACCGGATCACGGATATGGCAGGCTTACGCGTACACCCGTCATGTACCGGGGTCATGGGCATCGTGGAGGGAAGCGATCGTGGGACTGGACGGTAGAGCGGTGACCGGACCGATGCGTCGGCTCATCGCGACGGCGCAGAACGGTCTCGAAGTCATCCGCTTCGGGGGGCTCGAACCGGGCACCTCGTCGTCTCCGTATCAGGTCGTCGAACGGTGCGGGATGTACCGTCTCCGGCGCTATTTCCCCGACTCGGACACCGCCGCGTCCGGTCCACCCGTGGTGTTGGTGCCGCCGATGATGATGTCCGCGGACGTTTACGACGTCACCCGCGACAGCGGTGCGGTCGGTGTCCTGCACGCCGCGGGACTCGATCCCTGGGTGGTGGACTTCGGCTCGCCCGACCAAGAGGAAGGCGGGTGGGACCGCACCCTCACCGACCACATCCTCGCTCTCGACGAAATCGTCGACCGGATTCACGCGTACACCGGACGCGACGTCCACCTCGGGGGCTACTCGCAGGGCGGCATGTTCTGCTACCAGGCTGCCGCCTACCGCCGCAGCCGCAACATCGCCAGCCTCATCACCTTCGGCAGTCCCGTCGATACCCTCGCCGCACTGCCCTTCGGCATCCCCGGCCCTGTGGCGACACTCTCGGCCGATTTCCTGGCCGATCACGTCTTCAACCGTCTCGCGATCACAGGCTGGATGGCTCGCACCGGATTCCAGTTCCTCGACCCGGTCAAGACGGTGCGGTCGCGTATCGACTTCCTCCGGCAGCTCCACGACCGCGAAGCTCTCCTTCCGCGGGAGCCCCAGCGCAGGTTCCTCGACACCGAGGGCTGGGTCGCGTGGTCCGGACCCGCGGTTGCCGACCTGCTGCGCCAGTTCGTCGCGCACAACCGCATGGTCAGCGGGGGCTTCGTGATCAACGACAAGCCCGTGACGCTCGCGGAGATCACCTGCCCCATCCTCGCGTTCCTCGGAGAAGTCGACGACATCGGCCAGCCTCTCGCAGTACGCGGAATTCGCAGAGCGTCGCCGCGCGCCGAGGTCTACGAATATTCGCTCCGCGCGGGCCATTTCGGTCTCGTCGTCGGATCCGTTGCAGCGCAACAGACGTGGCCTGCGACGAGCGAATGGGTGCAGTGGCGGGAGGGAATCGGGGACCGGCCCGTCGGGGTCAGTCCCATGACCGCGCCGGAGCCGAGCGACGAGGGCGCGACCGGCGTCTCCATCAGTAGCCGGGTGGCGCACACGGTCGCCACGCTCGCCGATGTCGGCGCCGATATCGGGAAGGGGATCGCCGAGGTCGCGGCCGGCGCGGTGCGCGGTGCCCGCGACCTGTCGGGCGAAGCCGCGCGAGCACTTCCGCGTCTCGCCCGCCTGGGACAGATCCAGCCCCGCACCCGTGTCTCCGTCGGCAGCCTCCTCGCAGAACAGGGAAGGAGAGGGCCTCAGCGCGAGTGCTTCATCTTCGAGGACCGGGTCTACACCTACCAAGCGGTCAACCGCCGCATCGACAACATCGTTCTCGGTCTGGTCGACAACGGCGTCCGGCCGGCGATGCGTGTCGGTGTGCTCATGAACGTCCGGCCCAGCGCCATGGCGGCGGTGGCCGCCGTCTCCCGTCTCGGCGCGGTATCGGTCCTGATCCCCCCTGGACCGGACGCGGCCGCCGCCGCCCGACTCGGCGGTGTGGAAAAACTCGTCTCCGACCCGGAAAACCTCGACCTCGCTATCGGCACGGGCCTGCCGGTTCTCGTGCTGGGTGGAGGCGACGTCCGCGACCTCGACGTCGAGCCCGGCGCCGACGTCGTCGATCTCGAGCGGACCGACATCTCCGGGGTGCACCTGCCGGGCTGGTACGTCCCGGATCCGGGCCTCGCCCGCGAATTGGCGTTCGTCCTCTTCGTGGGGAGTGGTCCGACACTCGAAACCAAGCGGGTCACCAACTATCGCTGGGCGCTGTCGGCGTTCGGTACGGCGACCGCTGCGTCGCTCGGGCGACGCGACACGATGTATTGCCTGGCACCGCTGCATCACTCGTCGGGCCTGCTCGTGAGCTTCGGCGGTGCATTGGCGGGTGGAGCGCGGATCGCCTTGTCGAACGGACTGGACCCGGCGAAGTTCGGGGAGGAAGTCCATCGCTACGGCGTCACGGTGGTCACGTACACGTGGTCGATGATGCGAGAGGTGCTCGACAGCCCTTCCCTGCACATCGACGCCAGCCACCCCATCCGATTGTTCATCGGCTCCGGCATGCCGCCCGGGCTGTGGTGGCGCACCCTCGAACGTTTTGCTCCCGCGCGGGTGGTCGAGTTCTACGCGTCCACCGAAGGTGACGTGATCCTCGCCAACGTGTCGGGGTCGAAAGTGGGATCCAAGGGACGCCCGCTCCCCGGCAGCGCTGCGGTCGGTCTCGCGGCCTACGACCCGCTCACCGGACGGCTCATCGAAGACGACCGCGGCTTCGTACGCTCGTGCGCCGACGGCGAGGTCGGACTTCTCCTCGGCAAACCTGGTGCGTCCAACGAAGCGCTCGGCGACGTCATGCGCGGTGTGTTCGAACCGGGTGACGTGTGGATCGCCACCGAAAACCTGTTCCGCCGTGACGCGGACGGTGACTACTGGCTTCTCGACAACAAACGCGGGGTGGTCGTCACCGCGCACGGACCGGTGTACTCGCAGCCGGTGATCGACATGCTCGGGATGATTCCGCGTATCGATCTTGCAGTCTCGTACGGAATCACTCTGGGGGACAGCGATATCGCGGTGGCCGCGTGTACGTTGCGCGGTAAGAAGGCCCCGACGGCAGCGGAGATCACGGCCGCTCTCGACGTCGTTCCCGAAGCGGAGCGCCCCGATCTGGTGCACATCGTCCCGTCCATCCCGATCGGGCCGTCCTACCGTCCCGCCGCCGACAAGCTGCGCGAACACGGCCTGCCGACCCCGACCGTTCGCTCGTGGTACGCGGACCGGGACACCGGCACCTACAAGCGGTTCACCAAGGCGGTCGCCACGAAATGGGCAACGGGCACGGCGGGAGCCACGCCCGCCGCCCGGTAGGCTGAACCCGTTCCGTTGTGTACGAAGTCGGAAGGACCCCCGTGGCCGTCGATCCCACGCTGTTGAACATTCTTGCCTGCCCCGAGGACAAGGGGCCGCTGCTTCTCGTCGACGACACGGTCCTCTACAACCCTCGGCTGCGCCGCGCCTACCCGATCGAGAACGGCATCCCGGTGCTCCTGATCGACGAGGCCGTGGCCGTCGGTGACGCAGAGCACGAGGATTACGTCACGCGGGGTGTTCCCGGCTGGACCCGAGACTGACCGACCCCGCCGCGATGAGCGCGCAGTACCTCGAATCCCTCGACCCTGTCGAGGCGGCTCGTGCGCTGCTCGGTGCTGTGGTCCGGGTAGGCGATGTCGCCATTCGGCTCACCGAGGTCGAGGCGTACGGCGGACCGGAGGACGGTCCGTGGCCCGACCCCTCCGCTCATTCGTATCGGGGTCCGAGCGCACGCAACGCCGTGATGTTCGGGCCCGCCGGCCATCTGTACGTCTACCGCAGCTACGGCCTGCATCTGTGCGCCAACATCTCGGTCGGACCCGACGGCGTGGCCGCCGCCGTGTTGCTGCGCGGCGGCGAGATCGTGGACGGCGAACAGTGCGCGAGCCGGCGACGGACCCCGGGGATGCCGTCCGACAAGCTTGCACGCGGACCCGGAAACCTCGCCGCGGCACTGGGATTGGATATCTCCGACAACGGTCTCGACATATTCTCCCCACAGTCGCGGGTTCGCCTCGAACTACCCGAGCGACGGGACGACGTCGATGTCGCCTCCGGCCCGCGTGTGGGTATCAGCGTCGCTGCAGACCGGCCGTGGCGTCTGTGGATTCCGGGCTCTCCGGGGGTCTCGGCGTATCGACGGAGCCCACGGGCGCCGGCACTCCGAACACGAATGGGATGATCGAGCGGTGACTGAGCACATTCTCGACGAACTGACCTGGCGCGGGCTCATTGCCCAATCGACCGATCTCGATGCACTCCGACGCGATCTCGACGCAGGTCCGATCACCCTGTATGCAGGCTTCGATCCGACCGGACCGAGCCTGCACGCCGGTCACCTCGTGCCGCTTCTCGCACTCAAGCGATTCCAGCGCGCGGGCCACCGTCCGATCGTCCTCGCCGGCGGAGCGACCGGCTTGATCGGCGATCCTCGGGACGTGGGGGAGCGCACGATGAACTCCGCCGATACCGTCGCCGACTGGGCGGATCGGATCCGGGGACAACTCGAACGCTTCGTGGACTTCGACGATTCGCCGACCGGTGCCGTCGTCGCGAACAACCTGGACTGGACGGGGCGCCTGACGGCGGTCGACTTCCTGCGCGACATCGGCAAGCACTTCTCGGTGAACGTGATGCTGGCACGCGACACCGTCAAGCGGCGGCTCGAAGGCGACGGCATCTCGTACACCGAATTCAGCTACATGCTGCTGCAGGCGAACGACTACGTGCAGCTTCGCCGCGACTACGGGTGCGCGCTCCAGGTCGGTGGCTCGGATCAGTGGGGCAACATCATCGCCGGCGTCGAACTGAACCGACGGACCGACGGAGCATCGGTCCACGCGCTGACGGTCCCACTCGTGACCTCCTCGGACGGCAAGAAGTTCGGGAAGTCCACGGGCGGGGGAAGCCTGTGGCTCGACCCGGAGATGACCAGTCCGTACGCCTGGTACCAGTACTTCGTGAATGCCGCGGACGCCGATGTCGTCAAGTACCTGCGGTGGTTCACGTTCCTCGACCGCGAGGAACTGGCCGAACTCGAAACCGCGACGGCCGAGCGTCCCCATGCACGCGAGGCCCAGAAGCGGCTCGCGGCGGAGATGACCACGCTCGTCCACGGCGCTGCGAACACCGCAGCCGTGGAATTGGCGAGTCGCGCTCTCTTCGGGCGCGGGGAACTCGCGGACCTCGACGAGCCCACCCTTGCGGCGGCGCTCACGGAGGCCTCGGTGATGGACCTGCGTCCGGGGGAGCCCGACACCATCGTCGACCTGCTCGTCTCGACCGGTCTGTGCGAGAGCAAGGGCGCTGCGCGCCGCACGGTCAAGGAGGGCGGCGCGTCGGTCAACAACGTCCGCGTCTCGTCGGAGGAGTGGACACCGTCCGACGCAGAGCTCCTGCACGGGCACTGGCTCGTGATCCGCCGGGGGAAGCGTAATTTCGCCGGCGTTCGCGTGCACCGCAGCTGACCGCGAAGGTTCTGACTCGCTTCCGGGCCGTTGACCAGGCGATTTGACGGCCCGGAAGCGTGGGCGTAACTTAGTCCTCGTTCGAGCGACAGGGACACCGCCCCGGACCGAGAGGTTCGGAGTTCAGTGGTGTCCTGAACGTCACTCAGAACAGCCGAAGATCGAGGAACGCACGAGTTGCGGTCCGCCGGTCGAAGGTGATAGATTGGAACGGTTGCCCCGGAGCGGGTCAGACACAGTCTGGAACGCGATGGTGTGTGCGTGTTCTTTGAGAACTCAACAGTGTGCCGATGAATGTCAGTGCCAATTATTTGGTGCGATCATCCGCTTTTGTGGATGGTCAA